>CAYUME010000303.1:0-6282 GCA_964445475.1 uncultured Planctomycetia bacterium | reverse complement strand
CTGGTCGCGGAGGTCCGGAAGCAGAAGGGAGGCTTCGTCGAGCCGTCCCCGTCCGCACGGGAGACCGGGTCGGCGTCACAGGCCGGGACGGGAGCAGGCCCGGGCAGCCCGACTCCCCCTCCCGCGGCCCCGGGCGCGCCACCCCCATGATGCCCGGCGTCTTCCTCCTCTACGTCGCGCTCGTCGCCGCGACCCTCTATCCCCGCGGCACGGAGCCGCTGACGTATCATCCGGCCGCGACGCTGGCGGGCGCAGCCGCGCTCGCGCTCGCCGCCTACGCCGCCCACCGGAAGGCCGCCACGTCCTTCCTCCGGACGCGAGCGACCGCCCCCCGCCTGGCCGCGCGGAGGCTCAGCCGCGCCGGGACCCTCGGCGCCCTCCTCCTCATCGCCGGCCACGTCGCGCTGGTCTATCTCGGGCACTGGCCGCTCCTCGTCGAGGAGACGCTGGACCGGGCGTTGCCGGTCAGCGGCACAGGCACCGGGATCGACGTCGTGGACACGGGGCTCCGGTTTGTCCTGACCGCCCTCTACCTGGCCGTCGTCCTGATGCCCCTGCTCCTCGCCACCGCCGCGTCGTGGCTGGCCATCCACCCGGCGGAGCGGGCGGTCCGGGGGGGCGACCTGCCCCTCGGGGCCTTCCTCCGGTTCCGGGCACAGACGCTGGCGGCCTTCGGGCTCTTTCCGCCCCTCGTGCTGTACGCCCTTTTCAACGCCCTCGCGGGCGTGCCGCTGTGGCAGCGCGAGCTGGAGGTCTACCCCTTCCTGGTCTGGGCCGGCATGACCGTCCTCTTCCTGTCCCTGTTCGCCCTCTTCCCCCTCCTGCTCCGGCTGGGGTTCCGCGCCCGCCCCGTCCCGCCGGGCCCCCTGCGCGACCGGCTGGACGCCTGCTGCGCCCGCGCCGGGTTCCGCTGCCGGAACCTGCTCGTCTGGAACACGTGCGGGACGCGGGCGCTCAACGCCTTCATCGCCGGGCTCACGCCCCGCCTCCGCTACGTCTTCTTCACCGACGCCCTTCTCGATCGGTTGTCGCCGGAGGAGGTGGAGGCCGTCCTCGCGCACGAGATCGGACATGCCGCCTGCCGGCATCTCCGCTGGTACGGGATCCTCACGGTCGGATTCGTGGCCCTCACCGCGACGGTCACGACCTGGGAGTCCCGCCTCTTCGGCGAGGCCCTCCTCCCCCAGGTCCTCGCCGAGGGGCTTCTCCTGGTGGGATACGTCGGCGGCGTGCTCGGGTATCTCTCGCGCCGGTTCGAGACGGAGGCCGATCTCTACGCGGCGCGGCTGCTGGGGGACGCCCTCCGCTTCGCGGCGGCCCTGCGGAAGGTGCTCCATCTGAGCGGGACGCCGGCCCTCCGCGGGTCCTGGCGGCATCCCAGCCCCGCGCGGCGACTCGCCTTTCTCGCCGGCGTGGCCCGCTTTCCGCTGATCGAGACCCGCTTCCTCGCCGGCCTGCGCCGCCTGACCCTCGCGGCCGGGGTCCTCGTGCTCGCGAGCCTCGCGGGCGCCTGGCAAACGGCCGCGCGAGACCTGGAGGAGGCCCCCGCGCATCGGGAGAAGCTGGAACAGCGGGACCAGGCTCTGGCGCTCTGGCAGGAGGCCGACGCCCTGGACCGGTCCGGCAGTCATGACGAGGCGGTCGCCCGCCTTCGCGACGCCTGCAGGCGGCTCCCGGACGAGCCGTCTCTGTTCAAGGCGCTGGGGGTGGCACTCGACCACGCGCGCCGGCCGGAGGAGGCCCGTGCGGCGTACGCCGAGTCGGAGCGCCTCGGTCCGAAAGGGCTCCGGCTTCGGCAGTTCCTCGCGGAGCGGCTGGAAGGGGCCCCTCGCGCGGAGGGCGACCCCGCCCGCACTCCCTGAACGAGGACCGACCGGACCCGCGACGGAGACCGTCCGCGCGCCGGGGCGGGGCGGCCCCGGGAGGCCCGGGTCACATCGTCAGACGGAGATCCCGTACTCCCTCAGCTTCTTGTCCAGCGTCGGCCTCGAGATGTGCAGGAGACGCGCCGCCTCGCTCTTGTTCCCCTTCGCCCGCTCGAGCGCCCGCCGGATGGCCTCCACCTCGATCGCCCGGATCCGATCCGGGAGGGAAAGGTCGGCCTCCTCCCCCGCCCCCGCGGAAGCCGCACGGCGCACGGCCTCCGTCCCCGCCGGAACGAAGTGCTCCGCGCCGAGGAGGCGCGCCGTGGAGAGCACGACGGCCCGCTCGATGGCGTTGCGGAGCTCCCGCACGTTGCCGGGCCAGTCCCGGCCGCCGAGGACGCCCAGGGCGTCGGCGGAGAGCTCGAGCGGCCCGCGCCCCATCCCCTCCGCGAAACGGGCCAGGAAATGCCCCGCCAGTGCCGGGACGTCCTCCCGCCGCTCCCGCAGGGGGGGCAGCTCGATGGGGACGACGGCGAGCCGGAAGTAGAGGTCCTGGCGGAAGGCCCCCGTCCGCACGGCCTGCTCGAGGTTGCAGTTGGTCGCGGCCACGATGCGGCAGTCCGCCGTCAGGACCCGGACGCCGCCGACGCGCGTGAATTTCCGCTCTTCGAGGACCCGGAGCAGCTTGCTCTGGGTGGCGGGGCTCATGTTCCCGACCTCGTCGAGGAAGAGCGTCCCGCCGCCGGCCAGCTCGAACTTGCCGGGCTTCAGCTGGTCGGCGCCGGTGAAGGCCCCCTTCTCGTGCCCGAAGAGCTCGCTCTCGAGGAGGGTCTCCGACATGGCCGAGCAGTCCACGGGCAGGAAGGGGCGACCGCGCCGCACGCTGGCGAAGTGGATCGCGCGGGCGACCAGTTCCTTGCCCGTCCCCGTCTCCCCCGTCACGAGCACAGTCGAATCGGTCTCCGCGACGCGCTGGACGCGGTCGAGCACCTGCCGCAT
The DNA here is from genome assembly GCA_964445475.1 of uncultured Planctomycetia bacterium. Classification (GTDB taxonomy): domain Bacteria; phylum Planctomycetota; class MHYJ01; order CAYUME01; family CAYUME01; genus CAYUME01. Next base: position 3,418 of record CAYUME010000303.1, on the reverse strand, counting down.
GCGGGCGGAGTCGCCGACCAGGGCGAGGTCCTCCTGGATGCGGCGGCGCAGCGCCACGTTCTCCTCGCGCGCGCGGGCGAAGCCCGTCGCGTTGTCCAGCGCCCCCGCCGCCTGGGCGGCGACGTGCGTCAACAGCGGGAGATCCCCCTCCGAGAAGGGGTTGACCGGCCGCTGGGAGTCGAAATAGAGGACGCCGAGGAAGCGCGCGCCGTTGAGCAGCGGCGCGCAGAGGAAGGCCTTGACGGTCCCGAGGGCGAGGCTCTGCGAGGCCCCGAAGCGCGGGTCGCTCTCCGCGTTCGCGCTCAGCACCGCCTGCCGCCGCGCCTGCACCTCGGCCAGCACCGTCCTCGAGATGGCGATGTGGGCCTGCGCCCCCTGCCGGCGGACGACCACCTCCGGGACCAGCTCCCCGCCGCCCACCGGCACCAGCAGCGCCGCGCCCCGGTCCGCCTCGAAGACCCCGAGGAGGAGGTCCAGCAGCCGCCGCATCAGCTCCGTGGGCTCGGGCGTCGAGGTGAGGACGCGCGTGACCTCGTACACCGCCTTCAGCCGCCGCGCCAGCAGCGCCGCATCCGTCGCGCCCGGCGGGATCAGCGCCTCCGCCGTCCCTTCCGCTTCCGCCGGCACCACCTTCTGGATCAGCACCGTCGAGGCCGGGTTGTCGTCGGTCACGACGACGCTCGCGTCCCCGTCCGCGGCCGGCCGCATGTCGTAGGCCGGGTCGTAGACGAGGACCACCGTGCCGATCTGGATCTCGTCCCCCCGGGCGAGGGCCAGCTCCCGGACGCGGCGCCCGTTGACCAGGACGCCGTTCCGGCTCCCCTCGTCCCGGAGGAGGTACGCCTCGCCGCGGCGGAGGAGGCGGGCGTGGACGCGCGAGATGTGCGCCCCGGTGATCTGGATCGCGTTGGACGAGGCACGGCCGATCGTCACGTCCCCGTCCAGTTCGAAGACGCTCCCCCGCCCCTCGCCCTGGATGATGACCATGCGGGCCATGCGGGGACTGTAGCAGGGGGACGGGACGGGCGCAAGGATGGCCCGGCACGGGGGTGCGGAGACCGCGCGCCCCGGCCGTCACTTCGGCGGCATCGGCTCGGGCATCTCCACGTCGGGCGGGACCAGGGCGGACATGCTGCGGACGTCCCGGATGACGGTCGGGCGGACGACGATGACGATGTTCGTCGCCACCTCCTTCTCCTCGTGCCGCTTGAAGAGGTACCCGAGGAGCGGGATGTCCATCAGCAGGGGGACGCCGGTCGCCTCGGTGTTCTTCTCGAAGCGCTGCAGCCCGCCGATGACGATTTCCGCCCCGTCCGGGACCGAGACCATCGTGTCCGCCCGGCGCTCGATGTAGGCGGGGATGTAGGAGGTGGCGGCGCCCGTGTTGATGGCGACGTTGCCGATGATCGTCTTCACCGACGGCTTCAGGTCCACGTCCACGACGTCCTGCGTCACCAGGCGCGGCGTGATCTTCAGCGTGATCCCCGTCTCGAGCCACTCGAACTTCCCCGCGATGACCGGCGGGTTCCCGAGCAGGTTCGCGTTCAGGTAGGGCGTCTTTTCGCCGGCGAAGATCTCCGCCGGCTTCCCGTTCTTGACCATGATCCGGGGGCGCGAGAGGACCTTGGCATACCCCTTGTCCGACAGCAGCCGGACGATGCCGTTGAAGGTCATGAAGTTGTTCACGCTGCCGAAGCCGATCGCCGCCCCCTGGTACGGCGTGGCGCCCGGCTGGAGGGAGCGGATGAATTCGGACGGCTGGAAGCGCGCGGAGTACTCGCGGAAGAGGCTGGTCGACGACGGGGCGCGCTCGTAGACGGACATCTCCGGGATGGGGCGAAGCGTGCTCGCCCGCGGCGTCGGGGTCGTCGTGATCCCCTCGACCCCGAGCTGGAGGTTGAAATCGCTCGAGACCTCCACGATCGTCGCCTCGATCAGGATCTGGGGCTCGGGCGAGTCGATCAGGCGCAGCACCGTGACTACCCGGTCGATGTTCTCCTTCACGTCCCGGATCATGAGAACGCGCGCCGCCTCGTTCTCGACGATCTCCCCCTTCGGGGTGAGGAACTTCTGGATCAGCGGGACGATCAGCTTCACGTTCTCGCGGCCGACCTGGAAGAAGACGGTCACGATCCCGTCCCGCTCCTCGCGGAACCGCTCGAGGGCGAGGGGCTCGCGTTCCGTGCCGCTCGGCGGAATGACGAGCGGCCCGGTCGGGGGTTCCGCGGCAGGCGGAGCGACGGGCGCCGCGGGGGCCGGGGTCGCGGGAGGGACAACCGGGGGAGGCGGCGGATTCGGGGGGGCCTGGGCAAACGTCGGCAGGGCGGCCGCGATGGCCAGGATCCCCGCGCCGACCCTCAGGCTCGGTCGCGACCCCGCCGTCGCGGTCCCGGATCCCCTCCGGGTCGGCTGCAGGTGGACAGTCGGCAACGCCCCCCCTTGGAATAAACGAGCGAAGGCCCCCTTCCCGACCGGTATCGCGGAGATCCCGAGATGCGCTCGCGGCGGATGGCGCGTCATGGAACGGGTCCCCCGTCGGGGAGACCGCGACGAGGCGCTGTAGCCAACCCCTAGGAAGCCTGGACCTTCTTCACTTCCTCGATCGCGGATTCGGTCAGGTCGGGCAGGGTCCCGTTCGTGCGGGTCACGGCCCCCTTCTCGGCCACCAGATCGTAGCCTCCGGCCTTCGCCGCCTCCTCGAGCGCGGCACGAAACTTCCGGGCCGCGCGCTCCATCAGCACGTAATAGTCCGGATCGTTCCGGTCCAGTTGCCGGCGCCGGACTTCCTGATACTCCGTGATCTCGGCGTACACCCGCGTCGCCACCACCACCGAGGGGCGCGCAAAGCGTTCGGCATCCCCGACATAGATCTTGGAGCGGTCCCGGACCTGGACGTCGGACGGGGTTTCCGCGGCCAGGGGCAGAACGAGATGCGCCAACGCCAGGGCGAAGACCGCCCGCAGCGCCTTCCCCCCCGCCGGCCTGCCGCCTGCCCGCCGGTCCCGAGCCGCCATGACAGAGCCTCCAGATCAGTACATTTAGTATACATCGTCCGGGAAAGCAAAGAATATTTCGTGAATCTTTTCCGAACGCCATTCCCAAGGGCGCCGCAAGGCCCTCGGCTCCATGCGGCACCGGAAACAGAAGGGCCACGGAGGCCCGGACACGGGAAGCAGGCCCGTGTCGTGAATGCCTCCGTGGCCCTGGTCATGTCCACGGATTTGATGGGTCGCGTCAGGACGACTGTCCCGGAGCCCCCCCGGAAGGAGGCGCCGGCGTAGCGCCAGGCCCGGACTCGGGCCCGCCGCCGCCATGGGACCGGGGCGGACGGTCTCCTCCCCGGCCTCCGCCGAAGTTCCTCGGCCGGTCGCCCCGCCCGCCGCCTCGCCCGCCGCGGAAGCCGCGCCCGCCGCCTCCG
>CAYUME010000302.1:0-6308 GCA_964445475.1 uncultured Planctomycetia bacterium | reverse complement strand
CGAGACCGCCAAGGCGAAGGGCGCCCAGGTCATCGGCATCTCGGCGCTCCTGACCACCACCATGCCGGCCATGAAGGCGACCGTCGACGCCGTGGCCAAGGCGGAGCTCAAGGGGAAGGTCAAGGTCATGATCGGCGGCGCCCCCGTCACCCAGGCCTTCGCCGACGAGATCGGGGCCGACGGGTACGGCGAGACCGCCGCTTCCGCCGTCGGGGTCGCCCGGAAGCTCATCGGGAAGTAACGGCGCAAAGGGACAAGACACGGAGTCCCGGAGTCCACGGAGAAGGCGCGGAGGAGAAAGGACGGACGGCCCTCCCTGACCACCCCGGCGCGCTCCGGGTCTCCGTGTTTTATTTTCGGATACGCCCCCCATGCACCCGCTCTTCGAGCAGCTCACCGCGAAGGGCCCCGTCATCACCGACGGCGCATGGGGCACCCAGCTCCAGGCCCGCGGCCTCGACGCCGGCGCCTGCCCCGACGCGTGGAACCTCGACCGCCCCGCCGACGTCGAGGCCGTCGCCCGCGCCTACGTCGAGGCCGGCAGCGACGTCATCCTCACCAACACCTTCGGGGCGAACCGGCTCGTCCTCGAGGGGTACGGCCTCGCGGAGCAGGTCGCGGCGATCAACCGCGCCGGCGCCGCGCTTTCGAGGCGCGCCGCCGACGGCCGGGCCCGCGTCTTCGCCTCCCTCGGGCCGACCGGCAAGCTCGTCGCCGCGGGGGAGGTGACCGCAGACGACCTCCACGCCGTCTTCGACGAGCAGGCCCGCGCCCTCGCGGAGGCCGGCGTCGACGCCCTGCTGCTCGAGACCTTCGCCGACCTCGACGAGCTCCGCGCCGCGATCGCCGCCGCAAAGGCGACCGGGCTGCCCGTCGTCGCCTCCCTCGTCTTCGACTCCGGCCCCGCGAAGGACCGGACGATGACCGGCGCCACGCCCGAGCAGGCCGCGCAGGCGGCGGCCGAGGCACGGGCGGACGCCGTCGGGGCGAACTGCGGGCGCGGGATCGAAGGCTATATCCCCGTCTGCCAGCGCCTCCGCGCCGCCACGACGCTCCCCCTCTGGATGAAGCCCAACGCCGGGGTGCCCGAATCGGTCGGCGGGAAGACCGTCTACAGGACCTCCCCGGCGGACTTCGCCGTCCGCGTGCCCGACCTCGTCAGGGCCGGCGCCCTCTTCATCGGCGGATGCTGCGGCACCTCCCCCGACTTCATCCGCGCCATCCGCCGCTCCGACGAGTTCCGCGAGACCGTCTGCTCGGGGTAACGCGGCCTCAAGACGTCACAGGAGTAACGGGGAAGCGCGACACCCCCTCCATCGCGCCTCCTTCGAACCGGATGCCACCGTGATGCGAATCCTCCGGCGTTGCGCGCTGACCCTCCCGCTCCTCGCCGGCGCCGCCGCGGCCGCACCGGACACCGACCCCTTCGTCCGCGGCGCCGACGTCTCCATGCTCCCCGAGCTCGAGAAGGCCGGCGCGGTCTACCGCGACGGGGGGCAGCCGAAGGACGCCGTGCGCATCCTCCGCGACCGCGGCGTCAACCTCTTCCGCCTCCGCCTCTTCGTCGACCCCGCGACGGAGTATTCGAAATGCTGGGGCGCGACGCAGGACCTCGAGACCGTCCGCGCCCTCGCCCGGCGCATCAGGCCCACCGGCGCGACGTGGCTCCTCGACATCCACTACTCCGACACCTGGGCCGATCCCGGCCACCAGGACAAGCCCGCCGCCTGGAAGGGCCTCGACTTCCCCGCCCTCGAGAAGCGCGTGGAGGACTACACGGCCGACGTCGTCGCCGGCCTGAAGCGGGACGGCCTCCTGCCCGGCTGGATCCAGGTCGGCAACGAGATCACGCCCGGCTTCCTCTGGCCGGACGGAAAGCTGGACAAGACGGAGGCGTCGTGGGACCGCTTCGCGCGACTCCTCCGGGCCGGGCTCCGCGGCGCCCGCCGGCCCCTCGCAAAGGAGGACGCCGTCCGCTTCATGGTCCACGTCGACCGCGGCGGCGACGCCGGGGCCGTTTGCTGGTTCTTCGACGGCCTCGCGAAACGGGACGTGACCGGCTTCGACCTCATCGGCCTCAGCTTCTACCCGTGGTGGCACGGGTCGCTGGACGACCTGAAGAAGGCCCTGCAGGCCGCCTCGGCGTACGGGAAGGACGTCGTCGTCGTGGAGACCGCCTACCCGTACCGCGGCGAGGCGCACTGGACGAAACAGAAGAACATGGCCTGGCCGGTGACGCCGGAGGGGCAGAAGCAATTCCTGGCCGACGTCGTCGCCGCCGTGCGGGAGACCCCCGGCGGCCGCGGCCGCGGCGTCGTCTACTGGTATCCGGAGGCCATCCCCGTGAAGGGCCTGAAGATCTGGAACGACGGGGCCACGGCGCTCTTCGGCGCGGACGGAGCGCCCCTGCCGGGGCTCGACGCGTTCGCGCCCCGCTGATCGCGCGTGGGAGGGGTGGGGCCCCCCGTCCAAAGCCGTTTCCACCGGGGGGGGACACCCCCGATGCCCGCACGGCGTTCCCCCCTCTTCCCGTCTCAGCGGACGGGCCGTTTCGTGCTAATGAATGTCCCGATCGTGAAGGTCGGGTGCGCCAGAATCGCGTAGCGTGGGGCTGTCGATTCGGCCTTCTTTCCCGGATGACAAGGAGCCCCCCATGCGAGCGCTCCCGGCTCTCCTGGTGCTGACGGCCCTCCTGACGCCCCCCGGCCTCGCCTCCGCCGCCCCCGCGCGCCCCGCCCCGAAGAGGGTCTACCTCGAGAACGGCACCGTCAAGATCGGGATGGACCTGAGCCTCGGGGGCGCCGTCACCCACATCAGCGCGAAGGAGCCGGGCCGCCCCGCCAACCTCATCAACAGCGCCGACCTCGGCCGCCAGATCCAGATGTCCCACTACTCCGGCCCGTGGCCCTTCGCGCCCGGCGGCAAGCAGCCCCAGCCGGCCTGGGCCGGCCTCGGCTGGAACCCCATCCAGACCGGCGACTGCTACCACAACCCCTCGAAGGTCCTCGAGCACCGCAACACGGGCAAAGAGCTCTACCTCCGGTGCGTCCCCATGCAGTGGCCGCTCGACAACGTCCCCGGCGACTGCCTCTTCGAGACGTGGACGACGCTCGACGGGCCCGTCATCCACATGCGCTACCGCCTCACCAACCGGCGGTCGGACAAGACCTTCTACCGCCCCTGCCCCCAGGAGCTGCCGGCCGTCTACACGATCTCGAGGCTCTGGCGGCTGATGTCCTACACGGGCGACAATCCCTTCACCGGCGACGCCCTCGAGCACGTGAAGAACGACTGGAAGCAGCCGTGGCCCTGGACGCGATTCGTCGCCGTCGAGCGCTGGGCGGCGCTGGTCGGCGACGACGACTGGGGCCTCGGCGTCTTCAAGGACGACGGCGGCGAGTTCCACGGCGGCATCCACGGCGACGGCCGCACCGACGATCCCCAGCACGGCTCCACCGCCTACGTCGCTCCCATCCACATGGAGAATCTCGATCACGACATCGTCTACGAGCACAAGACCGAGTACATCGTGGGGACGCTGGCGGAGATCCGGAAGCGATTCAACGCGATGGCGACGAAGGGCCCCCCGGCGTGGCGCTTCGCGAAGGACCGCCAGCACTGGACGGTGCGGGACGCGACCGACGGCGGGTTCCCGCTCCAGGGCGAGTGGCGCGTCACGTTCGGCGACAAGCGCCCCCGCCTGGCCGGCCCCACCTTCGCCTGGCGCGCCGACGCCGCCCCCGCCCTCGCCCTCGAGGTCGCCTACACCGGCACCGCCACGACCGCCCGGATCTCCTGGGAGCGCGTCGACGACCCGAAGCTCGACCGGGCCAAGAGCGTCACGGTCGACCTGGTCCCCGACGGCGCCTTCCGCACCGTCCGCGTCGACCTCTCCGCCTCCCCCGAATACCGCGGCGTGATCCGCCAGCTGGTCATCGACCCCGTCGAGCAGCCCCGCCCCGGCGAGTCGATCGCCTTCAAGTCGATCGTCCTGGGACCTGCGAAGTAGCGCACCCCGCCCCACTCCCGCGACCGGATCTCGCGTCCGCCGTATGCACGGCACTCCCGGTGCACTATATTGGGGCCGGGCGGGATCGGCGTCCGACCCGGGACCCGGTGTCGTACGACCCCCTCGTCGAGGATCGCGTCATGACCTGCCGTGCCCTCCTGCACCGCCTCGCCGCGGCCGCCCGCCTGGCCCTCGTCGCCCTGCCGCTGGCGGTGCCGGCCGCCGCCGACGCGGCGACGCCCGACGCCCGGCCCAACGTGCTCGTCCTCTTCGCCGACGACCAGCGGGCCGACACGATCGCCGCCATGGGAAACCCCGTGATCCGGACGCCGGCCCTCGACCGGCTCGTGAAGACGGGCCTCTCGTTCCGCCGCGCCTACATGCAGGGCGGGCTTCAGGGCGCCACCTGCGTCCCCTCCCGCGCCATGCTCCTCTCCGGGCAGGGCCTCTTCCGCGCGGACGAGAAGCTGCTGCGCGACGAGACCTGGCCCGCGGCCTTCGGGCGCGCCGGCTACGCCACGTTCATGAGCGGCAAGTGGCACAACGGCGCCGCGTCCCTCCCCGCCAGCTTCCAGTCCGCGCGCGGCGTCTTCGCCGGCGGCATGACCAACCCGATGAAGGCCCTGCTCGGCGACCTGGCGGACGGGAAGCTCGGCAAGCCGCAGCTGGCGTCGAAACACGCCTGCGCGGTCTTCGCGGACGAGACCCTCCGCTTCCTCCGCGAGCACCGCGGCGGACCCTTCCTCTGCTACGTGCCCTTCGACGCCCCGCACGACCCGCACATCGTGCCGGACGACTTCCCCGTCCGCTACGGCGACGAGGCCGCCCTGCTGCCGCCCAACTTCCTGCCGCAGCACCCGTGGGACAACGGCGAGATGGCGATACGCGACGAGCAGCTGCTGCCGTGGCCCCGCCCGCCGGAACGGGTGCGCGCGATGAACGCCGAGTACTACCGCTACATCTCCTACCTCGACGCGCAGATCGGCCGGATCCTCGACGCCCTCGACGCGTCTCCCCACGCGAAGAGCACCCTCGTCGTCTTCGCCGCCGACTCCGGCGTCGCGCGCGGCAGCCACGGCCTCATCGGCAAGCAGAACTGCTACGAGCACTCCATGCGCGTCCCCCTCGTCGTCGCCGGCCCCGGCGTCGCCGCGGGCAGCACCACCGACGCGATGTGCTACCTCTTCGACGTGATGCCCACCCTCGGCGCGCGCTGCGGCGTCCCCGGCCCGAAGGCCAGCGAGGGGATCGATCTCGGCGCCGTCCTGCGCGACCCGGCCGCGCCCGCCCGCCCCCGCATCCTCCTCGCCTACCGGAACGTCCAGCGGGCCCTCCGCGACGACCGCTGGAAGCTCATCCGCTACCCGCAGGTCGACCGGACCCAGCTCTTCGACCTCCGGGAGGACCCGCACGAGACCGTCAACCTCGTCGACAAGCCCGAACAAGCGGGCCGTATCCGGGAGATGACGACGCTCATGAAAACGGAGATGGACGCCTTCGGCGACACCGCCCCGCTGCAGGTCGCGAGCCCGAAGCCTGCCGAGTGGACGCCGCCCGCCCGGGGCGCGAAGGGGAGCGGATCGAGCAAATGAGCGCCCGGATCAGGAGAACCGCCATGCGCGTGACGGGGAGGACAGTCCGATGGGCCGCCGCCCTGGCCGCCTGCTCCGGCTTGACGGCGCGGGCCGGCGAGCCCCTCGAGCCGATGGCCGCCTTCGCCCCGGGCGCGCGCATCCTCTTCCAGGGCGACTCCATCACCGACGGCAACCGCGGGCGCAGCGCCGACCCGAACCACATCCTCGGCCACGGCTACGCCTTCCTCGTCGCCGCGAAGTTCGGCGCCGGCCACGCGGACCGCGCCCTCGTCTTCCTCAACCGCGGCGTCAGCGGCAACACCGTGCGCGACCTCGACAAGCGCTGGACGGCCGACACCCTCGACCTCAAGCCCGACCTCCTCAGCGTCCTTATCGGCGTCAACGACCTCGGCCGCGGCGTGCCGATCGACGAATACGAACAGACCTACGACCGCCTCCTCGCGGCGGCCCGCGAGGCCAATTCGAAGCTCAAACTGGTCCTCGGCGACCCCTTCGGCCTGCCGACGGGAAAGAAGAAGGACGGCTGGGAGGCGTGGTCGGCCGGGCTCCGCGAGCGCCGGGCCGTCGTCGGCCGGCTCGCCCAGAAGCACGGCGCGGCGCAGGTCCCCTTCCAGCGGGCCTTCGACGAGGCCTCCAAGCGCGCCCCCGCCGAGCACTGGATCTGGGACGGCGTCCACCCGACCTACTCCGGCCACCAGGTCATG
>CAYUME010000301.1:5361-6309 GCA_964445475.1 uncultured Planctomycetia bacterium | reverse complement strand
CCCCGACGAGGCGATGGTCCTCCCCGCCCACGGTGCCGGCTCGCTCTGCGGCGCCCACCTCCGGGACGACCCGAAATCGACGATCGGAACCGAGCGCCGCTCCAACCCCTACCTGCAGCATCGCTCCCGGAGCGAATTCATCGCCGCCGTCCTCGACGGGCTCCCCGAGGCGCCCCCGTACTTCAAGCACAACGCCGCGATGAACCGCGTGGGGCCTCCCGCGGTCGATTGGGCCGCGAGGCCCCCGGCGGTCAAGGCCGATGCGGAGCTCGCCGACGCGGCGAAGCACTACGTCGTCGACCTGCGCGACGCGAAGGCCTACGCGGCCGGCCACATCCCGAACTCCGTCAACATCGCCCTCCGCGGCCGGCTCGAGACGTGGGTCGGCATCATGGTGCCGTGGGGGACGAGGCTCCTCCTGACCGGCGAGGAGGCCGAGCTGAAGGAGGCGGTCCGCCGACTCCACCGGGTCGGCTATGCCGCCGAGGGGACGATCCCCTTCCCCGCCTACGCGGCCAGCGGCCTGCCCAAAAACCGGAACGAGGCGATCAAGCCGCGGGATCTGCACGCGCAGATCCAGAAGGGCGAGGGGCCCGTCATCGTGGACGTCCGCCTCCCCTCCGAGTGGATGGCTGCCCGCATCGGCCAGGTCGTGAACCTGCCCCTCCCCCACCTCGGCGAGCTCGCCTCCAAGCTGGATCCGTCGCAGCCGGTGGTGACCGTCTGCAACTCGGCGTACCGGTCGAGCATGGCGGTGGGCGTCCTGGAGCGGAAGGGATTCGCGAAGGCCGTCAGCATGGACGGCGGCGGCGAGGCGTGGATCGAGGCGGGCCTGCCCGTCATCCAGGCGGCGGTTCCGGGCTCCTACGCGGCGACCCCGACGCTCCGCGACCTGCACCTGCCCGAGCGAACCTGCGCGAAAATATCATTATGCAAAGTACCAGCCAT
>CAYUME010000301.1:0-5351 GCA_964445475.1 uncultured Planctomycetia bacterium | reverse complement strand
ACGCCGCGGCCCCGGCGCTCCGAGACCTCCGGCTCCCCGAGCGGATGTGCGCGGCGGAGCTGAACCGGATGATCCTCGACCAGCCCGGCACCTTCGAACTGGTCGACGTCCGCCCACCCGCGGCCTTCGCCGACTTCGCCCTGCCGGGATCGCGAAACGTCGACCTGGCCGAGGTGCTCGCCAGCCCGGCGTTCCTCGCCGGGACGATCCCCCTGATCCTCGTCGACCGGGACGGCTCGCTCGCGATGGCGGTGGGCGGGGTGCTCTCCCAGAAGACACAGCGCCCGATCAAGGTCCTGTACGGCGGCCTGGAAGCGTACTGGGAGCAGACGGGTCTGAAGCCGACCGCGGGCCCCGTACGCGGCAGCGCCCCGCCGGCAGCCGCTCCGGCGCCCCCGGCGGCAGTCCCGTCCGCCCCGCCGTCGACCCCGAAAAAGAAGAGCGCGGGTTGCTGAGCGCGGAAGACCCCCAGGAGGTCGGCCATGCACGATACGGCACATCCGGGACCGTCGCCCCACTGGAATCCCTACCTGACCGGCGTCCTGCTGGGCGCAACGCTGCTGGCCTCCTACCTGATCCTGGGCGCCGGGCTCGGGGCCTCCAGAGGCTTGGCGCGGGTCTCGGCCGCCCTGGAGTGCGCGATCGCCCCGCTGCACACGTGCGCCAGCGAGTACTTCGGGGCCTGGGGCGAACGGCCCCTGAGCTACTACCTCGTCTTCATGCTCGTCGGCGTCTTGGGCGGCGGGGCGCTCTCGGCGATCCTTGCGGGGCGCAACCGGATCGCGGTCGAGCGCGGCAACGCCTTCCCCGCGCGCGCCCGGCTCGGGCTCGCCCTCGCCGGCGGCGTGCTCGTCGGCTTCGCCAGCCGCCTCGCGTCCGGATGCACGAGCGGCCAGGCGCTCTCCGGCGGGGCGATGCTCCTGACCGGCAGCCTCCTCTTCACCGTCTTCTGCTTCGTCGGCGGATATGCCGCCGCCTACTTCGTCCGGAGGCAGTGGCATGATTGAGACCCATTACGGGCTCGATACCCTGGCGTCCCCCGGCGCCTTCGTCGCGGCGCTCGCCCTCGGCGTGGCGTTCGGATTCCTCCTCGAACGCGCCGGGTTCGGCAGCTCGCGGAAGCTGGCAGGCGTCTTCTATTTCCGTGACATGACCGTGATCAAGGTCATGTTCTCCGCGCTCCTCACCGCGATGATCGGCCTCGGCCTGCTCCGCGGGCTGGGCGTCGTCGGCCCCGGACAGCTGCACGTCCTGGAGACGGGCTTCGGGGCGCAGATCGTCGGCGGCCTCCTCTTTGGCGTCGGATTCGTTGTCGGCGGCTGGTGCCCCGGCACGGCGGCAGCGGGGGCCGGCGCCGGCAAGGTGGATGCCGTGGTGTTCCTGGCCGGCGCCACACTCGGCGCGGTCTTCTTCAACGAGGCCTTCCCGCTCGTGCGCCCCCTCTACGATGCGGGACGCGTCGGCGTCAGCACGGCCTACGGCGCCCTCGGCCTCTCCTATCCCGTTTTCGCCCTCCTCTTCACCCTCGCCGCCGTCGCCTGCTTCTGGATCTGCGAGCTCGCCGAGCGCAGCGCAGGCCCCGACCTCGGCAGCCGGTTCCTGAAGGCCTTCAGCGTCGCCCTCCTCCTCGGCGCCGCCGCCCTCTTCGCCGTCCCGGCGCCGGACGCGACGGTCGCCGCCGGCTCCCCCGCGGGCGCCGGCGCGGAACAGGCCCTCCTGGCCGCCGTCGACGCGGCCGAGGATCACGTCGAGCCCGAGGAGCTGGCCGACCGTCTGCTTGCCGGCGACACCGGGCTCCTCGTCGTGGACGTGCGCCCACCCGACGAATACGCCGCGTTCCATATTCGCGGCGCCTCGAACATCGTTCTGCCCGACCTGCCGGCTGCGCTCGCCGCGCACCGGGAGACGTCCCGGATCGTCCTCTACTCGAACGGCATGACGCATCCCGCGCAGGCGCGGGACGCCCTTCACCGGATCGGTCACCGAAATGTCTTCATCCTCACGGACGGCCTGGACGGATTCGTCCGCCGATGTCTGAAGCCGGTCTCCTTGCGTCCGTTCCCCTTGCCCGACGCGGAGGCCCGGCGGGTGCAGGCCTGGCGAGCCCACTTCCTCGCTCAGGACACGACGCCCTCTCCCGTAGCCGCGGGAGCGGCGCCCGCCGCCCCGGCACGCGAGCCGCCCGGCCTCGTCGACACGGACTGGCTCGCCCGTCACCTCGACCGGCCGGAGGTCAAGACGGTCGACGTCCGCCCGCAGCCGGAGTACAACACCTCCCACGTCCCCGGGGCGCTGAGCCTCCAGGTCGAAAGCCTCCGCGGGAACGTCGGAGGCATCCCGTCGATGCTCCTGCCCGCCCCGCTGCTGGCCGCGCACCTCGGGCAGATGGGCCTGCGCCCCGCCGACACGATCGTCGTGATGTCGGGCGACAAGATGCAGGACGCAACCCTGGTGGCGGTGGCGCTGGAGCGGCTCGGGCACCGGCGCTATGCGATGCTCGACGGCGGATTCCCGGCGTGGGCGGCCGAGAAGCGCCCCCTCGTCACGGCGCGTCCGGCCGTCGTCCCCACGACGTACCCCGTCCCCGCCGGCCCGGACGGGTTCACGGTCGGAGCCTCCGACGTGCTCGCGCGCAAGCCGGGGACGGCGGTCCTGGACGTGCGGCCCACGGATAACTTCACGGGCGCGAAATCGGACGAACCGCGCGCAGGCCACATCCCGGGCGCGATCAACCGCCCCTTCTCCGCGGACATCGACAAGAAGGACGGGGCCCCCGCCTTCAAGCCCGTCGCCACCCTCGCGGCGGAGTACGCGCGGCTCCTCCCCGACAGGGGCGCCCCGGTCATCGTCCAATGCCGGACCGGCCATCAGTCCAGCCAGACCTATTTCGTGCTCAAGCACCTGCTGGGGTATCGGGACGTCCGATGGTACGACGCCGGCTGGACGGAATGGTCGTCGCGTCCGGATCTGCCGGTCGAGAAATAAGGCATCCGATGTAATCCGACGCCCCGTCCCGCATCCATCCGACAGCCCCCTTTCGGAGAGCGGGACCAAGACGGAGCTCTGGAAACGGCTGGCGTTCGGCGCGTGCGCGGCATCCCTCTGGACGGGCGCCGAGACGGCCTGGGCGGACGACGACCGGGCCGCCTGATTCTCATGCCGCGCCGGAAGAGGCTTGACCTCCACCGCCCCGCCGTCTAGTCTTCTCCCGCTGAACGCAGCTCGCTTCACGCTGTGCGCTCGACGCTGAACGCGACACGCGGGTAATCCCCCATGACACCACAGCTGATCGGCATCCTGACCGGCGCCTTCGTGGCCTCCCTCCTCCACGCCGCGATCCCGACGCACTGGCTCCCGTTCGTCCTGATGGGCCGCGCGCGGAAGTGGGGGCTCGCCCGCGTCCTCCAGGTCACCGCCCTCGGCGGCTGCTGCCACATCCTCGTGACCTGCCTGCTCGGCGCGGGGCTCGTCTATCTCTCGGAGCAGGCGGGGTGGGACGCGGAGCACGGGGAAGGCTACGCGGAGATCCTGGCCCCCATCCTGCTCCTGGTCGTCGGCCTCGTCTACGTCGTCCTGCACATCGTCACCCGCGGCCGCCACCACCACCACTTCCCCATCGACGCCGCGGTCAAGGAGCCCCACACGGCGGGCGAGCACGGGTACGAGCACGGACACCGGCTCTCCGAGGGGGCGACGATCGGGACGCTCATCGCGGTGATGACGCTCTCGCCCTGCGAGGCGGCGATCCCGATCTTCCTGCCGGCCGCGGCCTTCGGCTGGTGGGGGGTGGGACTGCTCGCCGCGGTCCTGCTGGGGGCGACGGGGGGGGGCATGACGGTCCTCGCGGGGCTCGGCCACCGCGGGATCGAGCTGGTGAAGTCCGAGTTCATCGAGCACAACGAGCGGCTGCTGCTGGGCGTGATCCTGGCGATCCTCGGCGCGGCGGGCTTGCTCCTCACCCACGCGCATTGACCGACAGGAAGCGGACGCTGAAGCCGCAGAGGAACGCATCTTAAGACGGATTCAGCCCTTCGACCCCGCCTCGGCGTTCCGCTGCGGTTCCCGCTTCCGTCCGGTTCAGTACGCCCACCGCGCCAGCACGCTCCCCCACGTGAAGCCCGCCCCGAAGGTCGTGAAGACGAGACGGTCCCCCTTCTTCACCCGTCCGCTCTCGACATGCTCGGCCAGCGCCAGCGGCAGCGTCGCCGCGGTCGTGTTCCCGTAGCGGTCGATGTTCATCGCGACCTTCGCTGCGGGCGCGCCCAGCCGCTCTCGCATCGAGTCGATGATCCGCTGGTTCGCCTGGTGGGGGACGAAGAGGGCGATGTCGTCGACACCGAGCCGGTTGCGCTCGAGAAGCGCCCGGGTGACGCCGGCCATCCCTTCGACGGCCAGCTTGAAGACCGAGCGGCCTGTCTGTCGGATGTAATGGAGCCGCCCGTCGACGGTCTCTCGCGTGGCCGGCCTCGCGCTCCCGCCGGCAGGGATGGAAAGCAGCCCCCCCCCCTTCCCGTCGGAGCCGACAAGGTAGTCGAGGATCGAAAGCGAGGGGTCGGCCGCCGGCTCCAGCAGGAACGCACCGGCCGCGTCCCCGAACAGCACGCACGTCTGCCGATCCGTGAAGTCCGTGAAGACGGACATCACGTCCGCCCCGATCACGAGCACCCGCCGGTGGGTCCCGGTGGCGACGAACTGCGCGCCGGCGACAAGCGCGAAAAGGAACCCGGAGCAGGCCGCGTTGAGGTCCCATCCCCAAGCGTTCGCCGCCCCCAGCTTCTCGATGACAAGGCAGGCGGTCGACGGGGTCGGGTAGTCCGGCGAGATCGTCGCGACGATCAGCAGGTCGACCGTCTCCGGCCCGACGCCGCGGGCGGCAAGCGTCCGGCGGGCGGCCTCGGCAGCGAGGTCCGACGTCGCCTGCCCGGGCTCGACCAGACGGCGTTCCCGGATGCCCGTGCGGGTGACGATCCACTCGTCGGACGTTTCGACCATCTTCTCGAGGTCGGCGTTGGTCAGGCGCCGTTCGGGGACGTACGCGGCGACGGCGCTGATCTGCACGGGCATGCCGTTCATGGAGGCGCTCTCCTCTGCCCGTTGCGACGGGCCAGGGACGGATACGAAACGCAAAGGGCGCGGATTATAGACCGCCCGACGGGGGAAGTCAACGCGACCGCTCGCCCTGCCGGGCTCGCTTCGCACCAGACGGCGCGGCAAACGACCGCCGCGCCGTCTGGTGCAATTCCCTCCGGGACGCGGCGCTCCCCGCTTGACCGTCTCCCCGCCCCCCGGTACGATCCACCGCCATGCCGCGCACCCCGGCCCTCGCGCTCGGCGACCGCGGCGAGGAGGCC
>CAYUME010000300.1:0-6314 GCA_964445475.1 uncultured Planctomycetia bacterium | reverse complement strand
TTGCGCCGACTTTCGACTTCCAAATCGCCGGCGACGCCCTGCCGGACGACGACGTCCTCCGGATCGTCGTCCCGCCGCGCCGCCGGTCCCGCGTCTTCGTCTTCCAGACGGGCGGCGGGAACACGTTCCTGCGCCGGGCCCTCGAGGCCCTCGGCGACCGGATCGACGCGGCGGGAAGCGGATTCGCGCCGCCACACGCCTGGGAGGAGGTGGCGCAGACGATCCGCCCCGACGACATCGCGGTCTTCGACGCGTGCGGCCCGACGGGCGACCTCCGCCCCGCCGGCTACCTCTTCCTGCGCGGCCGCGGCCCCTTCGTCCCCGCCTCGGGGGCGGAGGTCGAGAATCCCGGCGCCTTCGCCTGGCGCCGGGGACCGCTGGCCGCCGGCCTCCCCGAGATCGGCGGCCTCAAGGTCCGCAGCGCCCTCGCCCTGAAGGCCGAGGGCGGGATGGAGACCCTGCTCGACTCCGACCGGGGCGCGATGGCCGTCCACGGCGAGGCGCCCGGCGGCATCCGTTTTGTCGCCCTCGGCTTCCGCCTCGAGGACTCCAACCTCCCCCTCCTCGCCGCCTTCCCGGTCCTCCTGCGCAACGCCTTCGACTGGCTCACCGGCGAGGAGCGCCGTCGCGTCCCCGCCTCCCTCGCGCTCGGGGAGCCGCTCGCCTGCCGGCAGCCGCTCCCGGACTCCGCCGGCGAGAAGGCGACCGCAAGCCGCGTCCGGGAGGCGGCGGATGCCGCGACGGCCGACCGCGGGCCGCTGCGCATCCCCCTCCGGGCCGGCGGCCCCCTCGCGCCGGCCGTCACCGAGACCGGCTATTACCAGATCGAGGCGGGCGCCGTTCGCGAGCTCGCCGCCGTGAACTTCGCCAACGCGGCGGAGTCGGACCTCCGGCCGGTGCCGCTGGAGGGCGCGACGCCCGTCGCGGCCGTGGAAGCGGCCGCACGGCAGGAGCGGGCCGAGACCGCCACCACGATCCTGGTCGCCGCCGCGCTGGTGCTGCTCGTGGCCGAGTGGTGGCTGTTCCAGCGGGGCGTCCTCTGACCGCGGCCCGGACGGGACGGCCACGCGCACGACAACGATTCCGAGCACGACCCCTCAGGAGCATCCCCCATGCGCAGCGACGCGATCAAGCAGGGGCTCGAGCGGGCCCCGCACCGGGCCTTCCTCCACGCCGCCGGCGTGACCCGCTCCGGCCTCGACCGCCCCTTCATCGGCATCGCCGACGCCTCCACCGACCTCGTCCCCGGCCACGTCCACCTCGGCGTCCTCTGCCGGGCCGTCGAGCGCGGCATCCACTCCGCCGGCGGCCAGGCCTTCCGCTTCGGCGTCCCCGCCGTCTGCGACGGCATGCTCATGGGCCACCGCGGGATGCACTACTCCCTCCCGCTGCGCGAGATCATCGCCGACGCCGTCGAGTCCGTCGCCACCGCCCACGCGCTGGACGGGCTGGTGCTGCTGACGAACTGCGACAAGATCACGCCGGGAATGCTGATGGCCCTGGCGCGCCTGGACATCCCCGGGATCGTCGTCACCGGCGGGCCCATGCTCGGCGGCCACCGGGAGGGGAAGCGAACCCTCTGCGCGAGCGGCCTCTTCGAGGCGATCGGCCTCCGGCAGGCGGGGCGGATCTCCGACGAGGACCTGAAGGAGCAGGAGCTCAACGCCTGCCCCACGCCGGGGGCCTGCCAGGGCATGTACACCGCCAACACGATGGCCTGCGTCGCCGAGGCCCTCGGCCTCACCCTCCCCTTCGGCGCGACCGCGCCGGCCGTCTCCGCCGAGCGCGCCCGGATCGCCTTCGAGTCCGGCGAGCGCGTCGTCGCCCTCGTCCGCGACGGCCTCACCGCCCGCCGGTTCCTGACCGAGGCCGCCTTCCGGAACGCCGTCCGGGCCAGCATGGCCCTCGGCGGCAGCACCAACGTCGCCCTGCACGTCCCCGCCATCGCGCGCGAGGCGGGCGTTCCAGTCGGCCTCGACCTCTTCGACGCGATCAGCCGCGCGACGCCCACGCTCTGCGACCTCGCCCCCGGCGGACCGGACTTCGTCGAGGACCTCCACCACGCGGGCGGCCTGCCGGGCGTGCTGCGGCACCTCGGAGACCGGATCGAGGAGGCGCCGACGGTGGCCGGCCCCGGGATCCGCGCGGTCGCCGACGCGGCGCGCGTCCTCTCCGCCGGCATCATCCGGCCCGCGACCCACCCCGTCCTGCCCGACGGCGGCATCGCCGTCCTGCGCGGCAGCCTCGCCCCCGGCGGGGCGGTCGTCAAGCAGAGCGCCGTGGCGCCCGAGGCCCGCCGCCTCCGGGGCCCCGCCCGCGTCTTCGACGCCGAGGAGGCGGCCGTCGAGGCCATCCTCGCCGGGCGCGTCCGGCCCGGGACCGTCGTCGTCATCCGCCACGAAGGCCCGCGCGGCGGGCCCGGCATGCGCGAGATGCTCGTCCCCACCTCCGTCCTCGTCGGCCTCGGCCTCGGCGCCTCCGTCGGCCTCGTCACCGACGGCCGCTTTTCCGGCGGCACCCGCGGCCCCTGCGTCGGCCACGTCTCCCCCGAGGCCCCCGCCGGCGGACCGATCGGGCTGGTGCGGGAGGACGACCTGATCGAGATCGACAGCCCCGGGCGGCGGCTCGACCTGCACGTCGACCCCGCCGAGCTCGCGCGCCGGCGGGCGGCCTACAAGCCGATCGAGCCCAAGATCCAAACCGGCTGGCTGGCACGGTACGCCAGGCTGGTCGGGTCGGCTGCAGAAGGCGCGGTCCTGGAATAAGGGTGGGAGGGGTTGGTCCGCCTGCCCCCGGAGCCGTTTCCAGCGCAGGCGGACAACCCCGATGCCCGCCACGCCCAATCGTAGAGCGCAGAGCGTTTCGCGCACGCTCGACGCCGGACGCTCTACGCTCCACCCTCCACGCTGGACGCCTTCCGCGCGCCCTTGCTCCGGCGGAGGGGCGCTGCTACACTCAAGCGCTCGTGAACCGGCGCGGAGGGAGTCCGGGGAATCGCCATTGACCAGGAGACGGCCATGCGCAGCGACGTCACCAAGCAGGGCATCGAGCGGGCCCCCCACCGCGCGCTCCTCCACGCCACCGGCGTCACCCGCGCCGCCCTCGCCCGCCCCTTCATCGGCATCGCCGACGCCTCCACCGACCTCATCCCCGGCCACGTGCACCTCGGCGACCTCTGTCGCATGATCGAGCGCGGCGTCCACTCCGGCGGCGGCCAGTCCTTCCGCTTCGGCGTCCCCGGCGTCTGCGACGGCATCGTCATGGGCCACGCCGGCATGCACTATTCCCTCCCCCTCCGGGAGCTCATCGCCGACGTCGTCGAGTCCGTCGCCAAGGCCCACGCCCTCGACGGGATCGTCCTGCTGACGAACTGCGACAAGATCACGCCGGGGATGCTGATGGCGCTGGCCCGGCTGGACATCCCCGGGATCGTCGTCACGGGCGGCCCCATGCTGGGCGGCTACAAGGGCATGGACCGCTGCCTGAGCCTCATCAAGGGGACCTTCGAGGCGGTCGGCCTGCACCAGGCCGGGAAGATCACCGCGGACGAGGTGGCCGACCTCGAGCTGCGCGCCTGCCCCGGCGCCGGCTCCTGCCAGGGGATGTACACCGCCAACACGATGGCCTGCGTCACCGAGTCGCTCGGCCTCTGCCTCCCCTTCGGCGGCACCGCCCCCGCCGTCTCCGCCGAGCGCGCCCGCCTCGCCTTCGAGTCCGGCGAGTGGGTCGTCCGGCTCGTCCGCGAGAACCGCACCTCCCGCCAGTTCATGACCGAGGCCGCCTTCCGGAACGCCATCCGCGTCGACATGGCCCTCGGCGGCAGCACGAACACGGCGCTCCACATCCCCGCCATCGCCCGCGACGCCGGCGTGACGGTCGACCTGCCGCTCTTCGACGCGATCAGCCACGCGACGCCGACGCTCTGCTCGCTCGACCCGGGCGGGACGCATTTCGTGGAGGATCTGCACCACGCCGGCGGCGTCCCGGCGGTGCTGAAGCAGCTGGGCGAGCGGATCGAGGACGTCCCGACGGTCTCGGGGCTGCGGACGCGCGAGATCGCGGCCGCGGCGCGGATCGTCTCCGAGGACGTCATCCGCCCCGCGTCGAACCCGCGGATGGCGGAGGGCGGCATCGCGGTCCTCCGCGGCAACCTCGCCCCCGACGGGGCGATCGTCAAGCAGAGCGCCGTCAAGCCCGAGTCCCAGCGCCTCCAGGGCCCCGCCCGCGTCTTCGACGGCGAGGAGCCCGCCTTCAAGGCCATCCTCGCCGGCCAGATCCAGCCCGGCCAGGTCGTCGTCGTCCGCTACGAGGGCCCCCGCGGCGGCCCCGGCATGCGCGAGATGCTCGCCCCGACCTCCGCGCTCGCCGGCATGGGGATCGGCGACAAGGTCGGCCTCCTCACCGACGGCCGCTTCTCCGGAGGAACCCGCGGGCCCTGCATCGGCCACATCTCCCCGGAGGCCGCCTCCGGCGGGCCGATCGGCCTGGTGAAGGAGGGCGACCTGATCGAGATCGACATCCCGAACCGGAAGGTCACGCTCCACGTCGACGACGCCGAGCTCGCGCGCCGCAAGGCCGCCTTCAAGCCGCTCCCGCCCAAGATCGACACCGGCTGGCTCGTCCGGTACGCGAAGCTCGTCAGCTCCGCCGCCCAGGGCGCCGTTTTGTCGTAACGGATCGAGTTCGGCGTAGCGCGTTCTGCGTGGAGCGTCCCAACGCGCCACGCGCTCCGCTTGACGCTCCCCGCTTTACCCCCTGCCCCCTTTGCGCTACCATCCGCGCATGTCGTACGCCTCCTCCCGCTTCACGACGGCGCACGTCCTCGCCCCGCTTCTCCTGCTTCTGCCGATCCCTCTCCCCGCCGCGGAGCCGCCGGGCGCCCTCTGGGACTTCGAGGCCCCCGAGACCGGCTGGAAGCCGCGGGACCAGACCGTGACCGTCGAGCGCGTCGACGGGCGCGGTGCGACGGAGGCGAGCCGCGCCTTCCTCCGCGTCCGCGGCCGCATCGAGGGCGGGTGGAACTACGCCACCACGGAAGCCCGCCCCATCGAGGCGGGCCGGCTCTACCGCCTCTCCGCCTGGATCCGCGTGGACCGGCTCGGACCGGCCACCCCCCGTCCCTACCTCAAATGCGAGTTCGTCGGCGACGACCCGAAGGCGGACCTCGGCCGGGCCGAGACGGGCGCGGCGGACCAGGACCCGCTCGGGCGGTGGCAGCGCGTGGAGGGGGAGTTCCGCATCCCCGACGGGGCCGTCCGCGGCTGGGTCGCCCTCGAGAAGGGCGGCCCGGGACCGATGGAGATCGACGCCGGCCTCGACGACGTCCGGCTCGAGCCGATCGCCCGCCTCTCCGCCCTCGAGCGCTATCGCCTCGACCCGATCCCGCCCCCGCTCGCGGCGGCCCGCGGCGTCCACCCGCGGCTTTTCCTCGACGCGAAGCGGCTGGCCGCCCTCCGCGAGGCCGTGACGACGACCCACGCCGCGCTCTGGAAGGAGGTCCGTGACCGGGCGGACCGATACGCCAAGGCCGGCCCGCCGGCCTACCGGGCCCAGCCGGACGCGAGCGGCGACGAGCAGCTCTAGCAGCGCAAGGTCGGCAACGCCGTGCCGGAACTCGCCCTCGCACACGCCCGCACCGGCGAGCGCCGCTACCTCGACGCCGCCCGCGCCTGGGCCCTGGCCTCGTGCGGCTATCCGACGTGGGGTCTCGGCCGGATCGACGGCATGGACCTCGCGACCGGCCACCAGCTCTTCGGCCTCGCCCTCGTCTACGACTGGTGCCACGACGCCCTCGACGGCGACGCGAAGCGGACGATCCGGGAAACCCTCGCCCGGCGGACGGGCGCCCTGTTCGAGGCGGCGGCCACCGGCAAGGTCTGGTGGCACCGCGCCCACCTCCAGAACCACCTCTGGGTGAACGTCGCCGGGATGGCCGCGGCGGGCCTGGCGCTCTTCGACGAGGAGCCGGACGCTGCGATGTGGATCGGCCTGCCGCTCGACGCGCTCCGGCGGACGACGGAGGCGCTCGGCGACGACGGCGCCAGCCACGAGGGCGTCGGCTACTGGGAGTACGGCGTGGAATATCTCCTGAAGCTCATGCGCCTCGCCCGCGACCTCCTCGGCAAGGATTTCCACGGCCATCCCTGGTGGCGCGCCACGGCCCGCTACCCCCTGTACCTCGCCCTTCCGCGCGAGGCCTGGACGGCCCGCAGCAGCCTCGTCGACCTCGCCGACTGCCCGCGCGGGAACTGGTACGGTCCCGATTACCTGCTGCGCGCCCTCGCGCACGAGCTTCGCGACGGATACGCCCAATG
>CAYUME010000299.1:0-6328 GCA_964445475.1 uncultured Planctomycetia bacterium | reverse complement strand
CGCGGCGATGAACGCGAAGATGCAGAACTGCACGATGCCGAACCGCAGGGCGCCGAACGCCCAGGCGCAGAGGCCGAGCGAGGCGATGTAGCCGAAGGAGCCGATGGTGAGCAGCGTCCGCCGGCCCAGCCGGTCGATCAGGTACAGGCCCACGTAGGTGAAGACCAGGTTGGTGACGCCGATGCCCACCGACTGCAGGAGCGCGGCCTGTTCGCCCAGCCCGGTCCACTCGAAGATGCGCGGCGCGAAGTAGAGGATGGCGTTGATGCCGGAAAGCTGGTTGAAGAAGGCGATCAGGAACGCCAGGAGGATCGGTCTCCGGAGGCTTCTCGTGAAGAGGGGGCTCGAGGACGCCCGGTCGCCGACGCTCTGCTCCACGCTGTCGGCCAGCGCCGTGATCTCCGCGTCCGACATCCCGGGGTTGATCCGGCGGAAGACGGCCTCGCCCGCGTCCCGCCGGCCGGCATGGGCGATCAGCCAGCGCGGGCTTTCCACCAGGGAGAAGCACAGGAGGGTGTAGGCCAGCGCCGGGAAGGCCTCGGCCCCCAGCATCCAGCGCCAGGCGACATCGGGGTCCAGGTGCCGGGCCAGGAGGAAGTTCGACGCGAACGCGACGAGGATGCCGAACACGATGTTGAACTGGAAGAGCCCGGCGAGGCGGCCGCGGCGCGCGGCCGGCGAGATCTCGGAGATGTAGAGCGGCGAGGCCACCGTGGCGCAGCCCACCCCCACCCCGCCGATGAAGCGGGCGATCATGAAGGAGTAGGTCCCCGTCGCCAAGCCGGACCAGGCCGCCGAGACGAAGTAGAGCACCCCGATCCCGATCAGCGTCTTCCGCCGGCCGAGCCGCTCGGTCGGCCAGCCGCCGACCAGGGAGCCGAGATCGGTTCCCCCGAGCGCCGCGCTCATCGCCAGCCCGTGCAGGAACGGGCTGAGCGACCAGATCTGCTGGATCTTCTGCTCCGCGCCCGAGATGACGATCGTGTCGAACCCGAACAGGAACCCCGCCAGGGACGACGTCAGCGCCCAGAAAAAAAGCCGCTTGTCATGCATCGGGTCCTCCCTTCCGGGCTTTTCGCGTCCGGCCTGGCGTCCGCGTAAGGCGGCAGCCGCAGGAGGCGCGGACGACGAGGTCGCAGCGGAGCTGGATGGTGCGCGGGGCGAGGGCCGGCTCGGCCAGGCGCGACATCATCGTCTGGATGGCCACCGTCCCCAGGTCCTGGCAGGGCTGGCGGACGGTGGTCAGGGGCACGCCGAGGTGGCGGGCGAAGGGGAGGTCGTCGAAGCCGACGACCCGGACCTGGTCGGGGACCCGGAGTCCCTCGCCCTGGAGCGCCTCCAGGAGGGCGAGGGCGGTCTTGTCGTTGGCGCAGAGGGCGGCGGTGGCCCCCTCCTGGACGAGGCGGCGGGCGAAGCCGGCCTCCTCGGGATCGACGGTGTGGATCCAGGCCTTGTCGGGCCGGACGCCGGCCGCGGCCAGGGCCTCGCGGTAGCCGGCGGCCCGCCGCTCGACGGTGGCGGCGGAGCCGGGGCGGGCGAGGAAGTCCACGCGCCGGCAGCCGAGGCGGAGGAGGTGGTCGCAGGCGATGAAGCCGGCGCGGAAGTTGTCGATGCCGACGAGGTCGAGGTCGCTGCGGCGGGGGAAGGGCTCGAGGTCGCGGTCGAGGAGGACGGCGGCGATGCCGGCCGCCGCCAGGTCGCGGAGGACGCGGCGGTTGACGTCGTCCCGGTCCGGGCTGAACTCGAGGGGGGCGAAGAAGACGCCGTTGACGCGGCGCTGGACGAAATCCTGGCAGGCGCGGAGGGCCTGGCCGCCCGGGTCCTCCAGGTGGTCGCGGCCGCAGCCGCCCCAGAGGAGGGTGCACTGCTCGCGGGCGGCGACGCGGGCCATCTGGCCGCAGATGTGCTCGAAGATCTCGGTCTCGCCGAGGCCGGGGATGAGGAGGCCGAGGGTCTTCGCCCCCGGGCGCGCGCCGGGGCGGCGGGCGTAGGTGCCGGAACCGGCGATGCGCTCGACGCGCCCTTCGCGCCGGAGGTCGTCGAGGGCGCGGGCGACGGTGGGGCGGGAGACGCGGAAGGAGCGGGAGAGCTCCACGTCGGTCGGGAGGCGCTGCCCCTCGGGGTAGGTCCCCGCGTCGAGCTCGCGGCGCAGGTGGTCGTAGATGGCGCGGTGCTTCGAGGGGGCGTCGGGGCGGAGGAGCGGGGTCGGCATCGCGGGGCCTCCGGTCTCCGGGCGGCATCATCGATACCGAAAGCCTACGGCGTGTTTTTATAATGTCAAGTAAATGTTTTAATAATGTTATTGTATATGTAATTACATTTATTTTGGCCGGCCTACGGGGTCGGAGGTGAAGGGGCGGTCGCTCACGGCTTCCCGGGGACGATCCAGATGTTGCGGAAGCGGACCTTGTTGTCGTGGTCCTGGAGCTTGATGGGGCCGGGCTCGGGGCCCTCCTTCTGGCCGGCGCCGGTCTTGTCCTTGAGCTCGACGTTGTCGTGGACCGTGACGCCGTTGTGGATCACGGTGATGCGGGCGTTCTCCGTCTTCGCGCCGGCGGCGTCGAAGCGGGCGCCGCGGAAGGTGATGTCGTACGTCTGCCACTCGCCCGTCTTTTTGCAGGCGTTCTTGTCGGGCGGCCGCTGGCGGTAGAGGGAGGCGCAGTCGTTGAAGGCGGGCGGGTCGATGCCGTAGGAGTCGAGGATCTGGACCTCGTAGCGCTTCTGGATGTAGACGCCGCTGTTGCCGCGCCCCTGGCCCTTGAGGCCCTCGGGGAGGGGGTCGATGTTGAACTCGAGGTGGAGCTGGAAGTCCTGGTAGAGCGCCTTCGTGACGATGCTGCCGCCCTTGGGGGCGATCACGAGGGCCCCGTCCTCGACGGTCCACGTGATCGGCGTCTTGCCGTTCTCCAGCTGCCAGGCCGACACGTCCTTGCCGTCGAAGAGGAGCGTGGCGCCCGTCGGGGGCTTGGGGGAGGGGGCCTCTGCGGCGAGGGCGGCGGGGAGGGCGACGAGCGCGAGGGCGGAGAGGAGGGCGCGGGTCATGGCGGTGTCCTCGTCAGGGTTCCGTTCCGTTAATATGAACAAAGAGGGGACCGGCTGTCAATGCTTCTGTAACGACGCCCGGCGGGCGTACCCGGGCGGGCGTACCGGGACAGGCGTCCCGCCTTCGCCACGGCTCCGGCGGGGCAAGCCCGCCCCTCCTACTCGGCCGTGCTGCGGTACAACGCGTCCCGCTCGACGGGCTCCATCCCGGCCTCCCGGATCAGTCGCCGGAGTTCCTCCGCCGTCATCCCCGCGGGGCTCCCGGCTCCCGCCATGTGCGCGATCTTCTCCTCCTCGATCGTGCCGTCCAGGTCGTCCGCGCCGAAGTGCAGGGCCACCGGCGCGAGCTTGAGGCCCAGCATGACCCAGTAGGCCTTGATGTGGTCGACGTTGTCGAGGAGGAGGCGTGCCACGGCGATGGCCCGGAGGTCGTCCTGCGCCGTCGGCCCGGCGATGCCGCCGACCCGGTCGGGGCCGGGCTGGTAGGCGAGGGGCACGAAGGCCGTGAATCCGCCCGTCTCGTCCTGGAGCGCCCGCAGGCGCAGGATGTGGTCGACGCGCTCCTCCGGCGTCTCGACGTGGCCGTAGAGCATCGTGGCCGTCGAGGGAATGCCGAGCCGGTGGCCGGCGCGGTGGATGGCGAGCCAGCGGTCCGCGCCGGGCTTCTTCGGACAGAGTTGCCGCCGCACGCGCTCCGCGAAGATCTCCGCTCCGCCCCCCGGAAGCGAGTCGAGCCCCGCGGCGCGGAGGTCGGCGAGCACCGCCTCGGCCGGCCGCCCCTCACGCGAGGCGATGTGGTCGATCTCGATGGCGGTGAAGGCCTTGAGGTGGACGCCCGGGCAGCGGGCCCGGAGGGCGCGCAGGAGGTCCGTATAGTAGTGGAATGGCAGGTCGGGGTGGAGGCCGCCGACGACGTGGATCTCGCGGATGCCCGTCCGGGCGGCGGCTTCGGCCCGTGCCGCGGCCTCCTCCGTCGTCATCGTGAAGGCCCCGGGTGAGCCGGGCGCGCGGGAGTAGCCGCAGAAGTCGCAGCGGAGGGCGCAGACGTTCGAGTAGTTGAGGTGGAGGTTGCGGATGTAGGAGGTGCGGCGGCCGTGGCGGGCCTCGCGGACGCGGTGGGCGAGCGCACCGAGGGCGAGGAGGTCGGCGTCGCGGAAGAGGCGGGAGCCGTCGTCGGTGGAGAGGCGCTCGCCGCGCTCGAGCTTCGCGGCGAGGTCGGATAGATCAGGGCCCGTGCACGGTGCAGCAGCCATCGGGGGTGTTCGTCGTCCGCTTCAGTGGCAGCCTTTGCAGCCGGAGCAGCTGCCGCGGCTGCAGGAGGACTTGCCGGAGCCGCCGTTATTGGCTCCCCCGCCGCCCCCGCCGATGCCGAAGGTGGAGAAGCGGCGCTTCACCTTCTTCGAGCCGCAGGCGGGGCAGGGGGCCTTGGTCGTGCCGGCGCGGACGAGGATCTCGAACCGCTTCTTGCACTTCCCGCAGGCGAATTCGTAGATGGGCATGGGGGGATTCTAGCGGGGGCGGGGAGCGAAGTAAAGTACCCGGGCGGGACCCGGCGTCCCGCCCCTCGGCAGGGGACGATCAGTCGGTCTCGAGCAGCGCCTGGAGGGTGAGGGCGTTGAGCGCGGTGGCGCAGATGCGGCCGCCTTCGGAGCCCCACTTGTCGGCGGGATCCCAGGAGCCGCGGGCGCAGCCGCAGGACGTGCGGTCCGCGTCCCAGGCCTGGTGCGAGACGAGGACACGGGCGACGGCAACCGACCAGGCGCGGCGGCACGGGGCGTCCGGCCCCTCGGTGGCGGCCAGCGCCTGCGTGCCGTGGTACCAGTAGTAGTAGTCGACCCGCCCCTCCGCCCAGCGCGGGAGATCGCGCGCCAGGCGCCGGACGCCCTCGCGCACGGCGGGGTCGGAGGCGGAGCCGCCGGAGGCGCGGCGGACCGCGATCCCGATGGCCGTGCAGGTCTCGTTCGCCGCGAAGTGGTCGTTCCCGCCCGGCAGCGCCGAGCCCGCGGTGCCCCGGCGCGTGTAGCCGACGCGGAAGTCGAGGGGATCGGTCACGCGCTCGATCCAGCGCCGGGCGGCGGATGCGCAGGCGGGGTCGGGGGCGATGCCGATCCGGTCCGCCGCGCGGCAGGCGGCGACGGCCCAGCCGGTTACGGACGTGTCGGCCTCGCCGTCGCGGAGGCCGTACCGCCAGCCGCCGACGGGGCTGCGGGCGGACTCGAGGAGCCGGACGGCCTTGCGGGCCGCGGCCCGGTAGCGCGCGTCGCCGCTCCAGAGGAAGCCTTCGCAGAGGGCGAGCGTCGCCAGGGCATGGCCGTAGAGGAACTTGGGGCCGGCCGGGTCGCCCACGGCGCCCTCCGCGTCCTGGGAGCGGACGAGCCAGTCGAGGCCGCGACGGGCGGCGCGGGTCACGGGGGACTCCCGGTCGAAGGGGGCCGCGAAGTCGCATCCCCCGCTCCGGAGAAGCGCCAGCGTGGCGATCGCCGTCACGCCCGTCTCGTGGTCCCCCTTCCCCCGGCCGTCGCACGGCACGCCCGAACAGCCCACGTAGAAGCGGTCGGGATCCCAGCACCCTTCGGGGAACTGGTGGCGGACGAGCCAGTCGGAGGCCTCGCGGACGGCGTGGCGCACGTCCTGGTCCGTCACGGCGTGCTCGATGGCGGGTTCGGGACGGGACGCGACGAAGGCGGCGAGGGCTTCGGGGGCGTGGCGGGAGGTCGCAACCGGCTCGGCGGACTCCGGACCGTTCGGGCGCGCGGCGCGCGGCGGATCCGGGAGGAGGGAGGCGGCCGCGGCGAAGAGCATCGAGGAGGCGATCGCGGCGATGGACGCCCCGCGGAGGAAGAAGGCGATCGGCTCCGGCTCCGGGAAGCGCAAACGGACGGCGGGTTCGCGACCGGCCGGGCGCGTCAGCATAAGGGGTCTCCCCACGCGTCCCCGTACACCAAGTATAGACGGTGGACTGCCGGCGAGGTTCATTCTTTATGGTTTTCTCGCCGGCCGGTGGTGCCGTAACCTATTGCAGGGGAAGGGGCTGCGCAGGCATCGCGCGGGGGGTGACTTTTCTTGAGATTATCGACAAGCCAAAAGAAAACCCCCGGCCGTTGCCGGCCGGGGGCTCGAAGAGGCGTCGGGGATCGTCGTCCTTATTTCTCGCGTCCGCTGCTGCCGAAGACGTTCTCGTAGCGGTAGTAGACCTCGAGGGTGAGGACGTTGATGGAGGTGGCGTAGACGCGCCCGCCCTCGAAGCCCCACCGGTCGATCGGGTCCCACGAGCCGCTGAGGCACC
>CAYUME010000298.1:0-6351 GCA_964445475.1 uncultured Planctomycetia bacterium | reverse complement strand
CCCCGGGCAGCTCAGATCGGCCCGGAAGCAGACGCGGCGGCTGCACCGGGGGCATACACCGACCGCCGGTTGCCCCGAACGACCGCGACGAATCAACTCCTGCACGTTCCCGTCATCCGGCCGGATGGACGGCCGCTCCGGCTCCCGCCGCCACCTTTCCTCCCGTACACAGTCGACCCCCGTCAGGACCGATCCGAAGGCGCCCCCCAGGACGGAGGCCATCGCGACCATCCGGAGGACCGGGGAGTTCAACGGGAGATCGAAGAGGAGAAGGGTCACGCCCCCGGCAAGGCCGACACCGGCGGAGAGCCCGAACAGGAGAACGGAGGGGGCACGCCGGCTGATCGTGTAGAGGACGAACAGCCCGGCGAAGAGGGCGATCAGGGCGGCGGCCGCGGTGAGGCGTATTTCCATGTGTGGCCCTTACCGGTCTTTTCCCGCGTCTCCCGTGGCGCGCGGCCTGGCGAGGGCATACCCGTACGGGTCGAAGACATCGAGGAATCCGGGGTACCCCCCCGCTCCGTACGCGTCGTTCGTCACGTAGCCGACGTCAGCGGAGATCCCGACGGAGAGGGCCATCACCGGCCCCCAGATCGCGCCCGCAACGAAGCCGAGCGGGTAACCCCAGATCGCGTCCCACCCGTCGCATTCGCTGTGCACGACGCCCCCGACAGCCCCCGTGAGCGGGCTGAACGGGAACCCCGTCACCGTGGCACATCCGGGGAGGCACGTCGCCACCGACGCCAGGAGGGCTATCGGAAGGCCCGCGCGTCGCAGGCGAGGCCGGGATCCGGATCGGGCGGGCCGGGTTGACATGGAGGGGTTCGGGCTCGAAATCAAGAGACGCCGTTCCTGCGGCCCGCCCCGGGGCGGGCCGACCGCGCTACGACAGCACCTCCAGCGTGAAGTCGACGGCCTCCTTGGAGCAGACCCCGTCGAGCGTCTTGCGGATCTCGCCGGATGAGAGGCCGAGGGGGGACTGGAGATCGGCGGTCATCACGAAGACAGGGGCGCCGCTCATGGGGGCCGCCCCCAGGTGCGTCTCGAGCGAGGCGACGTTCACCTCGTGCTCGGCGAGCGCGGCGGTGACGCGGTGCATGATGCCGGGATGGTCCAGACCCGTGACCCGGAGGCGGTACACCAGGAACCGGCCCGGGTCCTGACGGGGACGCGTCACCTTGATCGAGTGCGAGAGCCCGAGCTGGACGGACGTCCGGGTCATCCCCTTCCGGACCTGCTCGACGGCGTCCGCCGTGCCCGAGAAGAGCAGGATCATGGCGAAGTCGCCGCCGAGGATGGCCATGCGGCTCCCCTCGACATTGCCGCCGGCCTTGTGGATGAGTGCGGAGACGCGGTCCACGATGCCCGGCCGGTCGCCGCCGATCGCGGAGAGGACGGCGTTCAGACGGGACGGGGCCTGCGTCGCTTTCGACATGGAAGGATCTCCGCGCTCCCGGGTCCGGGACGAACGGCTGAGCGGATAGTAACAGACGCGCGCCGGAGCGTCATCAACTTTCTCCATGCGGAAGGGGGCGGGAAAGCGGGGGACGGATCCCGGGGATCAGTCGAGCGACACGCGGACCCGGGATCCGGGCGGGGACAGCCGCGACGAAACAAGCCGCGGCGCTCCCGTCGCGCGCGTCACGGACACCTCGTAATCGCCCAGGAAGCCTCGCGTCGAGAAGGTGCCGTCAGCGCCGGTCCTCCCCGCGACGTCGGTCCACCAGGTTTCTCCCCCTTCCGGAGGGGCACGGTCGCCGCCGGCGTCTGGAGCTGGACGTCCCACGGCTTGTCCGTGCGCCGATGGACCTTCACGCGGAGTGCCCGACCGAAGGGCTGATCCGACGCGGGGACGACGGAGTAGGTCGCGGTGTTGCCCTGCCCCCCGAGCCGGAATCCGTCAAGCCGGGACCCGTCGAAGACGGGCGTGCCTCGCACCGGGAGTGCGTCCTGGACGGCGTCCAGGTGCGCGCCGTACGTCGGGTCGGGCTCGCCTGCACGGAGGGGGGCGGAGGCGGCGAAAAGAAGGAGCGCAGGAAGAAGTCGGCGCGTCATGGGATGTCCTTTGGGGCCTCGGCCGCCTCGCTCCCCGGGCAGGAGCCGCGTCCGTTCCTATTCCGACAGACGGACGCTGTACATCCCGTACCCGATCTCGCGGCAGGAGGCGATCGTCTCCGGGTAGGGCGTGTCGACGACGTCGACAAAGCCGATCTGGTAGTTCTCCTCGTCGAGCGGCCGGCCGGTGGTCGCCTCGTCACGGTACTGGAACCAGTGGGTGCCGACGAACTGGGGGTGCTTGAGGGCGCCGGTGACGTAGGAGGCGTACATGCGGGCCCGCTCGTCCTGGTCCGCGACGGGGACGAGGCCGGTGTGGAACAGGCCCCGGTCGAGCGCCCCGAAGTGGAACTCGCCGATGATCAGGGGCATGTCGGGGCCGGGGTACTTGAAGTCCGCGACGTCCTTCCGGTAGAGGTTGTAGCTGACGACGTCGACGTATTTCGCGGCCGCCTTCGCGGCGAGGTCGTTGACCCAGGCGAATCGGCAGCCGAGGTAGAGGTTGTTGGGGGCGACCTCCTTGACGGCCTCGCGGATGGTGCGGAAGTAGGTCTCGGCCGTCCTCGCGTAGAAGGCCGTCAGGTCCTCGCGGGCTTTCTTCTTGTCCGGCTCCCCGCGGTGGCCCCGGAGCGCCTCCCAGGAGGCGTGGCTCGTGCCCCAGGCCGCGTTGAGGGCCTCGATCGTCTTGTGCCTCGCTTTCAGGTCGTCGACGAAGGCCTTCTTGGCGGCCTGGTCGCCCGGCGACTTGAGGGCGGCGACGGCCAGCGACGTGTCATCGCCCCATCCCAGCTCGTTGTCGACGAAATAGCCGATGCACCAGGGATCGCCGGCGCTCTTTCCCTTCTCCTGGGCCATTCGCCTTCGGATCGCGTCGGCGAAGGAGGGATCGAAGACGTCGCGGAACTGGCCCCAGTACCCCTCGCTTCCCTGCAGCAGCTTCGCCTCGAAGCCGATGGTCGCGGTGTAGGGGGTCCGGCGCATCAGGTAGATCTGGGGATCGGACCAGTTGGCGATCGTGTTCATGCCCCAGCTGCGGAGACGATGATGGGCCAGCTCGTTGGTCTTCTTCTTCCAGTCGCCGGGGTATTTGCGTGCGAGGTCGGCGCGAATGAAATCGACCGTCCTGACCTGCCGGCCGGCGTAATGGCCGTGAAGGGCCCGCGCCGTGCCCTGAAAGGCGGGCTCGCCGGGGAGGTCCTTGAACCAGGCCTGGCGCTCGTCGACCGGCGTGGCCCCCCACTCGTTGACGCAGTCGATCCCGTGCGAGAAGAAGAGCCGTCCCTTCGGGTCGACGAGCCACCACCGGTCCTGGTGCTTTTCCGTCCGGAAGAAGCCCGTGGCCTTGAGCGCGGGGCCTTTCATCCAGCCGCCAAACTCGTCCCAGCCGGGAGGCGAGGGCCGCTTCGCCAGGTCCTGGGCCTCCTGGGCCGCAAAGGCGGCCAACTCCGTCGCGTCGTGCGTCTTTCCGGGCCAGTCCTTGTGGATGTATTGGCCGTAGGTGTCGATGAACGGGAAGAAGGCGTCTCCCTCGGGGGGAAGGACGGCCGTGCCGCCGAGGCGGAGCCGGTCCATCTCGATGCAATGGTCGGCCTTGGGCTTGCCCACGAAGACCAGGACCTGCGTCACGCGGGCGGGGTCGATGACGGCCTTCTCCTTGCCTGCGCCCCCGGGATAGCCGCGCATGCCGAAGAGCTTGGGGATGCCGCCTCCGCCCGTCCGCGCGAAGATAACCTGGAGCGTTCCCTTCTCGCCGGGCTTCAGGGTCACGCTGCCGTTGTTGCAATTCTTCGTGCCGTCCGCCCCCTCGTTGTCCACGCGACAGCCGACCGTGGCCGATTCCGCGCCGGCATTCGCAATGTCCAGGGCGAGGTACGCGAAGGCCGAGAAATCCCAGTTTCCCCCGGGGGCCTTGAAGGTGACACCGGGCCAGTCCTCCTTGCGGCCGGTCACGACGCGCAGGACGGTATTGAGCCCCTTCTTGACCATCGAGACGTCGGCGCCACGGGTCTCGACGGGGACAGACGGGATCACCTTGTCGAAATCGATGAGGATTTTTTCCGACGGGGAGGGTGCGGCGTCCAGGTGCGCGGACGCCAGCAGGACGGCAGCAGAAAAGGACACGGTCCAGACGACCCGGATGGCAAGCATGGTTCTCTCCTCCCCCATCGCCCCGCAGCCGGCATGACAAGAATGACGGCGTGGCGGGGGGGATGTCGGTCGACCGGTACGCAGGTCAAGAGGTCGGGATTTCCCCGCGGACGGAACCGGCTTTCAGCGGGCCCCCCCTCCCACACGGCGACTACGGGCGGGCCGCCAGGTAGCCCCAGGCGTAGAGATTCGGGCCGATCGTCTCCATGACGGTGAACTCGGTGACGGCCGGGAACAGGAAGATGTCGACGTAGGCCTCCAGGGCGGGCCAGAGGCGCGGCTTCGGATGCATGACGGTGTCGAGGAGCTTGATCGTGAAGTAGTCGAGGTGGCGTTCCACATCGAAGGGGCCGTAGACGGTGATCCCGGGCGGCGGCGGCCATCCCATCACATGGGCGTCGACAACCAGGGGGTGTCTCGGCCACTCCAGACCGACCCCGGTCGTGTAGCAGAGGTTGGCGGGATTGGCGCCCGCCCCGGACTGGCAGGCGAGGACGGCGGCGCGGATGTATTTCTCGTCCCCGCTCAGGGCGTGCGCGCGCAGGATCGTGGAGACCTGCGGGCATCCTCCCTTGCCGTACGCGAACGGCTCCCACGGGTTGCGTTTCGTCCACTTGAATCCCGTGCGGGCGCCGAAGGACACGGAGACGTCGGCCTCGCGGAGGGTCGCGGAGCGGGCCCCGGCCTGGACGGCCGCGTCGGCGCCCGGACGCTTCGTGCGCGCGTAGACGAAGGCGGCGTCCCGCTGGTTGTGGCTCTGCCAGACGGCCAGCTCGGCTTGGGGATCCTTGAAGACCGTGGTCTCGAGAAAGAGGACGTTCCACCGCCCCTCCCCCGTCGCGTCGAAAAGCGAGGCGGCGGCCAGGTTGCGGGCGTCCCGGACGGCGTGCGGCAGCTTCGTCTCCCTGATCCTCGCGAACTCCGCCTCTCCCCACGCCATGGCGCGGAGTGCGCTGTCGAGGATCGCCTCCGCGAGCGGCGGCTTGAGGGGCTTCAACAAGGCCGACGCCCGCGCCGCGTCCGCGGCGTAGAGGAAGCTGCACCAGGGGTCCGGGGCGTACGCCATCACCGTCAGGGACTCCTGCCAGCTGGCCTCGCCGAGACGGGGATGCTCCGAGGACTCGATCCCGCCCCGGATGCCACCCTCTTTCATCTGCAGGCGGCGGAAGAAGTCGATGTTCCAGAGGGCCTCGTTGAGGAGGTCCGGCAGGCCGTTTCCCGACTCGGGCAGGTTGAGCTTCACGTCCCGGGCGAAGTCGGGGAAGAGCTCGACCAGCTCGAGCAGGAAACGCGACGCGTCGAGGTGCTGGATCCGACGGTCCCAATCCCCCGCGTCGAAGTAGCCTCCCCAGGCGTCCGGGACGAGCTCCTCCGTCCTGCCCTTCACGAGGTTGCCGAAGTTGCCTTTGTCCGTCCCCTTCGCGTTGAGACCGTTCCCGCTGTCCAGGAGGGGGCAGGTCGAGGCGTAGACCTTCAGCCCGTCGTCCGGGTGAAAGCAGCGGGGGCGCGTGTAGTCCGAGTACGGCGGTCCGAGCGGGATGCCGCTGCGCTGGTGGTAGAGGCCCTTCGCGGAGACGAGGAAGGCCTTCCGCCAGGCGTCGGGTGCGATCGCAAAAGGAGGCGAAGATCCGATCCCGTCGACCACGACGCGATAGATGCCCGGCGTCTTCAGCGCAGAGAAGTCCATGAGGTGGACGTCGGTCCCGTTGTAGTTCTTCTTGTAGGGGTCCTCGTCTTTTGAGGCGGCCGCCTTCGAGAGGGCGATCGAGCCGGCCAGGGCCGTCCTGCCGGTCCGGTCGTCCACGACGCGGAACGCCGTGCCGGCGGCGTAAGCGAGCGGGCCGCCGCTTCCCAGCCAGCACGAGAGGAAGGCGACCTTGGCGGGGTCGTCGGGACGAAACCCGACCTGGGTGACGTGGACGGCCTCGCTGCGGACCGATTCGGGGAGATGCCGGCAGGAGGTCTTCGGCAGGCGGTCCCCGTCGAAAGTGATCGCGTAAGTCCTTCCCGCCACGAGCGAAGTCGGAAGCTTCAGGTACACGACGTGGCGCATCGGCCACCGGAACGCCCATCCGCCTTCCTGGGCCATGTCGCTCGGCTTGGACTTGCGGTGGACGGCGGAGGGCCGCAGGCCGGACGCGTAGGCCG
>CAYUME010000297.1:0-6363 GCA_964445475.1 uncultured Planctomycetia bacterium | reverse complement strand
CCTACCCCCCGGACTTCCGCGCTCGGGGGCGCGTGGGGCGCGGGGGGGGCGGCCGGAGCCGCCGTCGGGGGCGCGGCGCGGGCGTCGTGGGGGCCGGCCTCGAGCGCGGCGCGACGGGCCTCGAGCGCCACCCGGGCCTCCGACACGTCCCGCTCCCGGGCGTCCACCCGCTCCCGATCCGACTCGACATCCCGCCGCAGCGCCTCCAGCCGCGTCCGCTCCTCCATCAGCGACTTGCGATCCGCGTCCAGCTTCTGCTGCTGTTCCCGAAGCGACCGGGCGTACTCGTCGAGACGGTGGACGGCCGACCCGGAAGGATCCCCCCCCGCCGCCGTCGCGGCGGCGGGAGCGGAGGCAGACGAAGCCGCATCGGCGGGGAGCGCGGAAACGCTCACGCCCGACCCCACCGCCCGGTCCGCACCGGAGGCCCCGCCGCCCAGGGAGGCGCGGACCTCGTCCCGCGCCTGGCGCTGGGCCTCGCGCCGGACCTTCGGGGAGATGAGCGCGTCGTAGATCAGGATCGCGGCGACGGTGCCGATGCCGACACAGAGCAGGAACTTGGGCAGGGGGATGTTGAAGATCTGCATCGCGGCCAGCGGGGCTCCCGCCACCGCCCAGCCGGCAAGCAACGAGATGCTGGTATGGCTCATGCGCGTCCCCGTACGAGTGCCGTCACCGCGGTCCCGCATTCCCCCGACCCGGGAAGACCGGACGGCCCGATGTCCGCAGCAATCCGCCCTTTCGCCGGATGTCCTTTTCAGGGCAGCACGTTGGGACACCAGACGCAAGGCGACCCCGGCCGGGATGGACGCAGATGGCCCCAGCAGAACTGCCGGGACGCCGCCCCCGCGGTCCCCCCGGATATCACAAACATAGAGCGAGGAAGCGGTTTTTACAACCAATTTATAGGCACAAAAACCCGGATGCATAAATCCTGTGCTCCCCCGGACGGGCGGAAAACCGGTTTTATTGCCTTCGGTTTCCACTTCTGTTACAGTCGCGGCCCTTCTTCACCCCAAGGACACGGCACATCATGACCCAGGACACCGCCTACAATCCGCAAACGCTGGAGCCCGAGATCTACGCGGTTTGGGAGCAATCGGGCGCCTTCCACGCGTCGTCCGGCACGGGACGCCCGCCCTACTCCATCGTCATCCCGCCCCCGAACGTCACCGGCTCGCTCCACATGGGGCACGCGGTGAACAACGCCCTGCAGGACGTGCTGATCCGCTGGAAGCGGATGCAGGGCTTCGAGGCCTGCTGGATCCCCGGGACCGACCACGCGGGGATCGCGACCCAGAACGTCGTCGAGAAGGAGCTCAAGAAGGAGGGGAAGAGCCGCTGGGACCTCGGGCGCGAGAAGTTCCTCGAGCGCGTCTGGGCCTGGAAGGAGCAGTACGGGAACACGATCCTCCACCAGCTCCGGAAGCTCGGCTGCTCCTGCGACTGGCCGCGGACGCGGTTCACGATGGACCCCGGCTACACGCGGGCCGTCCGCGCCAGCTTCAAGCGGCTCCACGACAAGGGCCTCATCTACCGCGGGAAGTACATCATCAACTGGTGCCCGCGCTGCCTGACGGCCCTCTCCGACATCGAGGTCGAGCACGACAAGAAGAAGGGCTCCCTCTGGCACCTCCGCTACCCCCTCCAGGACGGATCGGGCCATGTCGTCGTCGCCACGACCCGCCCCGAGACGATGCTGGGCGACACGGCGGTGGCGGTCAACCCGGAGGACGCGCGCTACCGGCCCCTCGTCGGGAAGACCGTCCGCCTGCCGCTCCTGGACCGCCCGATCCCCGTCGTGGCCGACCCGTTCGTCGACCCGGCCTTCGGGACGGGGGCGGTGAAGGTCACCCCCGCGCACGACCTGAACGACTACGAGGCGGGGCTGCGCCTCAAGCTGCCCTCGGTCGTCGTGATCGACGAGCACGGCAAGATGACGTCGGAGGCGGGCGCCTACCGGGGCCTCGACCGGTTCGACTGCCGGAAGCGGGTCCTCGAAGACCTCGCTGCGCAGGGGCTCCTCGAAAAGACCGAGGACTACGAGGTCCCGATCGGGACGTGCTACCGCTGCCACACGGTGATCGAGCCGTATCTGTCCGAGCAGTGGTTCGTCCGCATGAAGCCGCTGGCGGCGCCGGCGATCGCCGCCACGCGGGACGGGCGCGTCCGCTTCGTCCCCGACCGCTGGGCGAAGGTCTACCTCGACTGGCTGGAGAACACGCGCGACTGGTGCATCTCCCGGCAGATCTGGTGGGGCCACCGCATCCCCGTCTGGACCTGCGGGGCGTGCGGGAAGGCGTCGGCGCACGAGCAGGACCCGTCGGCCTGCCCGGCCTGCGGGAAGGGGCCGCTGACGCAGGACCCGGACGTGCTGGACACGTGGTTCTCGAGCGCCCTCTGGCCCTTCGCGACGCTGGGGTGGCCGGACGCGACACCGGACCTGGCGGCCTTCTACCCGACGGCGGCGCTCGTCACCGCGCGCGACATCATCTACCTCTGGGTGGCGCGGATGGTGATGACGGGGCTCGCGTTCATGGGGCGGGCCCCCTACGCCGACGTCTTCATCAACCCGACGATCCAGAACCCCGAGGGGAAGCGGATGAGCAAGTCCCTCGGCACGGGGATCGACCCGCTGGGGCTGATCGACCAGTTCGGGGCGGACGCCGTCCGGTTCGGCCTCCTCTGGCAGGTGACGGACACGCAGGACCTGCGCTTCCGGGAGGAGCGCCTGCAGGAGGCGCGCCACTTCGCCAACAAGCTCTGGAACGCGGCGCGGTTCGTGATGATGAGCGCGAAGGACGGCGCGGCGCCCGCCGCGCCGTCCGCCCCGCCGGCCCGGGAGGACCGCTGGATCCTCAGCCGCGCGCAGACGGTGATCGCCGGGGTGACGGAGGCGCTCGGCCAGTACCGCTTCGGCGAGGCCGCCCAGGCCCTCTACCAGTTCGTCTGGCACGAGTACTGCGACTGGTACATCGAGATGGTGAAGCCGCGGCTGGCGGCGGGGTCGCCCACGCGCGACGCGGCGGTGGCCACGCTCGCCCGGGTCCTCGCCGACGCCCTCAAGCTCCTCCACCCGTACATGCCGTTCGTGACCGAGGCCGTCTGGCGGCAGCTCCGCGAGGCGGGGCTCGCGCCGGCAGGCGACGGCGACCTGCTGTTGAAGGCCCCGTGGCCGAAGGCCGACCCGTCCCTCCGCGATGCGGACCTCGAGCGGACGATGGAGGAGCTGGTGATCCCGGCGGTCCGCGGCCCGCGGGACATCCGGAACAAGATGAGCATCCCGCGGACGCAGTTAATCACGAAGATGATACTGGCGCCCAAAACCGAGCAAGACAAAAACGAAATAGAGACGTTCAAGTCTCTTGTACAGCAGATGAGCGCGACAGGCCATTTGACCATTGGCGATATAAACGAACCCCGCCCCAAGGGGTCTTTGACATTCTCGGGTACGCGTCTGTCGGGCTATCTCATCATTGATAATTTCGACATCACCGGAGAACAGAAACGGCTAGCAGCCAATATTGAAAAAGTGAAGAAGCAAGCTGCCGCTATTCAAGCCAAATTGAGCCGACAAGATTTCACGGAGAAGGCCCCCCCCGAGGTCGTCGAGAAGGAGCGCGCCAACGCGCAGCGTCTGGAAGAGCAGCTCCGCACCCTGGACGAGGCCCTGCGGGACCTGGGGTGACGCGAGCCCGGCCGGGTTCGCCGTGCAGCAAACGGAGCGGCATGCGACCGCCGCCCTGTTTGCTGCAGATCGAGGCCGGGGCCGCACCCCCGGCCCGTCCGGCCCCCCCGATCCGTCTTCCCCTCTCCCGGGTCCCGTGCTATAGTTCCGCCATCTTACATTGAGGGATCCGGTATGCGGCTGAGCGAGCTCCTCAAAGAGGACGTCATCCTCCACGGCTTCTCGGCGAAGGACAAGTGGGAGGCGATCACGAAGCTGGTCGACCACCTGGTCGCCACGAAGCGCGTGCCTCCCGACCGGCGGCAGGTCCTTCTCGACCTCATCCTGGCGCGGGAACGGGACCAGTCGACGGGCCTCGAGCACGGGGTCGCGATCCCGCACGCGACGGTGGCGGTCCTGGAAAACGCCGTGGCGGTGCTGGCCATCTCGCCGGACGGCGTGCCGTTCCAGTCGGCGGACGGCCAGCCGGCGCGGATCCTCGTGCTCTACTTCATCCCCCGGAAGTTCGTGCAGAAGTACATCCGCATGGTGGCGGGGATCGCCCGGCTGTTGAACCACGCCGAGCTCCGCGAGAGCATCCTCACCCTCTCCTCCCCCACGGACCTGATCGCCCTCATCCGCCGGGAAGAGGACAAGGAGCAGGCGACGCTGGGCGGACTTCCCCACCCCGCGTAGCCGTCGACGCCCCCCGTTCCGGGGGCCCGATCCGCCAGACTGCACCCCGGTGCCGTCCGATCCGGGCTTGCGCGCCCCTCCGGCGCAACCGCTTCACCTCCCCCTCCTTCCTCCTCCCAGCAGTTGTACATCCCCTACGCGGCGGTCCTGGAGTCCGTCCCCCGCCCGATCGTCCTCGACGGGAAGGGGCTCGTGACGCTGGACGGGAACAACGCCACCCGGATCCTCCAGAAAGGCTGGCGCATCGACCTGACGGTCCAGCGGATGGCCTTCGTCAACGGCCGCGTGGGGGCCGACGCGGAGGACGACCTGCCCGACGAGAGCGGCGCGGGCATCAACGTCGAGAACTGGGACGGCCGCCTGACCGTCATCGACTGCTCCTTCACGAACTGCCACTGCACGGAGGACGGCCCCGACCGCGGCGGCGGGGCGATCTACACCGACGGCGTCAGCCAGAACGCCGACGCGCCCCGCGCCGTCCTCTCCCGGTGCGACTTCCTGAACAACACCGCCAACGACCACGCCGGCGCCGTCTTCAACTACACGATCCCGGGGACGGGAAGCGTCTCGGTCGTCAGCCGCTGCACCTTCGCCGACAACCTCGGCACGATCCAGTGGAACGGACACACGGTCTGGACGACGGCGATCGACGGCGGCGGCAACGTCCAGTGGCCGCAGGTGAAGGACTTCTGGGGGACGGCCGACGTGCCGGCCACCGCCACGGTCGTCTGGTCGGACCCCCTGCTCGGCCCCCTCCAGGACAACGGAGGCCCCACGCAGACCCGGCTCCCGTCCGGGGGCAGCCCCGCCATCGACGCGGGCAGCACGACCGCTTACCCGTCCACCGACCAGCGCGACCAGCCCCGCCCGATCGGCACAGGACCCGACGCGGGGGCGGTCGAGACGCCGTGACGCGGGCCCCCCGCCCGATCCCGAGCCGGATCCCCGTCCGGGGTCGCGACGCGCAGGGCCCCGCCCCCCACGGAATCCGCCCGTTCCTGTAACTCCCGCCCCCCCCTTCCGCCAAGGACACGTAAATGTAGAAAGACACGTCGGGGCATCCTATGATGGCGGCCGTCGATGCGCCCCCGATCCGAGCGACCATGAGTGACGCCTCCCCGCCAGGCGGCGGGAATTCCAACAGCAACGACGGGCGAAACCCGCCGAAGCCCGACCTGAACGCCAGGCCAGGTGCGGCCAAGCCATCCCCGCCCGCCCCCGGTCGGGACTCCCGGGCGGAAGCGGGCGATCCACCCGGCAGGGCAGACCTGGACTTCGAGTCCTTCACCCGTTCCCACTACGCCCACGCCCTCGCCTACCTCCGCTGGCGCACGCGCGACCCGCACGTCGCCCAGGACCTCGTCCAGGAGACGTTCCTGCAGGCGTACCGGAACCGGCAGACCTTCGATCCGAAGCGGGGCAGCGAGCGGGCGTGGGTGCTCGGGATCGCCCGGAACGTGAGCGCCTACGCCGCGCGCCGGCAGGGCTCCCGCCCTCAGGAGTATCCCGGCATGGAGGCCATCGCCGACGGGGCGTGGTTCGATCCCCGCGAGCCCCGACGGGAGGACGGCGAACGGATGACCGCGCTGCAGCGCTGCATGGAAACCCTCACGTCGCGCGCCCGCACGATCCTCGACCTCGTCTACAAGGAACATATCGCCTACGCCGAGATCGCCCGGCGGATCGGGATGGGGCTGAGCGCCGTCAAGGTCGCCGCCTGCCGCGCCCGCCAGGCGCTGGCCGAGTGCATGCGCCGCCGCCTGTCGGCCCCCGGAGATCCTTCGTGACGCCGTTTGCACGGTGACGTGCCCTTATCCGAATGAGCCCATGAACAGCGCCCGCCCCTCCGCCCCGGATTGCGCCGAGATCCGCGACCGCTTCATGGCCTGGCTCGACGGGGAGCTGGCGCCGGACGAAGCGGCGGCGGTCGAGGCGCATCTGCCGTGCTGTGCGGCCTGCCGGGCGGAGGCGGAGGCCTTCGCCGCCCTGCACCGGGATCT
>CAYUME010000296.1:0-6367 GCA_964445475.1 uncultured Planctomycetia bacterium | reverse complement strand
CGGTACGACCTGAAGACGGGCGCGCCGAAGCCTCCGCTCCCCTGGAAGGGCGACCGCGTGGGCATGCCCCACCACCGGTGCTACCGGGACAAGGCCACCGAGCGCTTCCTCCTGATCGGCCGGTCCGGGATCGAGATGGTCGACGCCGAGAAGGGCTGGGTAGGGAACAACAGCTGGATCCGCGGAACGTGCCAGTACGGGATCCTCCCCGCCAACGGAATGCTCTACGCGCCGCCGAACGCCTGCGCCTGCTTCTCCAAGACGAAGTTGCAGGGCTACGTCGCCGCCGCGCCGAACCGCGGCGCGGATTTCCGGCCGCCCTTCTCCGACTCCTTGCCTCTCGAGACGGGACCGCTCTACGGGAAGGCTCCGGCGTCGGAGACGCCCGGCCCGGACGACTGGCCGATGTACCGGCGCGATGCCGCCCGCAGCGGGGCCGTGAAGACCGCTCTTCCTGACTCCCCGGCGCGGGCGTGGTCCGTCCCCCTCGGCGGCCGCCTCACCCAGCCGGTCGTCGCCGGCAGCCGCGTCTTCGTCGCCTCCGTCGACGCGCAGACGCTGTCTGCGCTGGGCGCCGATGACGGGAAGGCCCTCTGGAGCCACGTCGCTGGCGGGCGGATCGACAGCGCGCCCTCCGTCTACAAAGGAAGGGTCTACTTCGGCTCCGCGGACGGGCGGGTGACGTGCCTCGACGCCCGCGACGGCGGGCTCGTCTGGCGCTTCCGCGCCGCCCCCCGCGACCGACGCGTGGGCGCCTGGGGGCGGCTCGAGTCGTCCTGGCCCGTCCACGGCGCCGTCCTCGTCCAGAACGGCTCCGTCTACGCCGCCGCCGGGCGATCCACCTACCTCGACGGCGGGATCGTCCTCTACCGGCTCGACCCGGAGACCGGCAAGGAGCTGGCCCGGACCGTGGTCTCCTGTCTCGACCCCGAGACGGGCCGTCAGACCGGCGCCGAGCCGACGGGGCCGTTCAACATGGAGGGGACCGTCTCCGAGATCCTCTCGGGGGACGGCGAGACCGTCTTCCTCAAGCACCTTGCCTTCGACGCCTCCCTCAAGCCGGTCGCGACCGCGACGCCGCACCTGCTCTCGGCCACCGGCCTGCTCGGCGAGGACTGGTTCGTGCGGTCCTTCTGGCTGATCGGCACCGATGTCGGCGCCGGCTGGGGGCAGTGGGCGGACGTGGCCAAATCGGTCCCGGCGGGCCGGATCCTGAGCTTCGACGCGGAGCGCGCCTACGGGTACGGCCGCGTGACCGTCGCCAGCGCCGCGACCGGCCACAAGGCGGACGCCTACCACCTCTTCTGCAAGCCGCGGCCCGCGGCCTCTGCTCCCGAGGCGCCGCCGGCCAAGGGCAAAGGGGCGAAGGGGAAAGCGGGCGCGCCGGCCCTGGCCCCAATTTGGTCGGACGACAAGTCCCTGATCGTCCGCGCCCTGGCGCTGGCCTCGGACAAGCTCGCCCTGGCCGGGCCGCCGGACCTGGGCCAGAAGGATCCGGCCCTCCTCGCCTACCGGAACGCGCCCGAGGCCCTCGCGGCGTTCCGGGGCGAGAAGGGCGTCTTCCTCCGGATCGTCTCCGCCGCCGACGGCAAGACGCTCTCCGAGAAGAAACTGGCGGCCATGCCGGTCTTCGACGGCCTCTCCGTCGCCGGCGGCCGTCTCTACGTCGCGCTGCAGGACGGCACCGTCGAATGCTGGAAATGAGGGGAAACGGCCGAGGGTCGGAACGCCCGCCTTCGCCCCGTCGGGATATCGGCGGGGCGGTCCGTCCCGCCCGGGTCGCCCCCCGTCACGCGGTACCCGGGCGACTCGGCGAGTCGCCCCTCGCCGGGCGGCCCGTCCCGCATCGCGCATGACACCAGGAGAATCCTTCCGATGAACCGCTTCGCCCCGCTTGCTGGCCTCCTGGTCGTCCTCGCCGCCCCCCCCGCCCCCGCCCAGGACGCCCGGAGGCTTCTCGCCGACGCCGGCGTCTCCGGCGGCCTGGTCGTGCACCTCGGGTGCGGAGACGGGACGCTCACCGCCGCCCTGCGGCTCGACGACGGCTTCGCCGTCCACGGCCTCGACGCCGATCCCGCGAATGTCGCGAAGGCCCGGGCGCACATCCGGTCGAAGGGGCTCTACGGCCCCGTCGCGGCAGACGTCTTCGACGGGACGCGGCTCCCCTACATCGACCACCTCGTCAACCTCGTCGTCGCCGGCGCGCCGGGCGGCGTGC
Source organism: uncultured Planctomycetia bacterium (assembly GCA_964445475.1). Taxonomy (GTDB): domain Bacteria; phylum Planctomycetota; class MHYJ01; order CAYUME01; family CAYUME01; genus CAYUME01. The sequence continues at coordinate 4,149 of CAYUME010000296.1, read as the reverse complement.
CGGAGGCGGAGATCCTGCGCGTGCTCGCCCCGGGCGGCGTCGCCGTGATCGGCGGCAGGAAAACTGTCAAGCCCCGGCCGGAGGCGATCGACGCGTGGACCCACTACCTGCACGGCCCGGACAACAACGCCGTGGCGGACGACACCGTCGTCGGCCCGCCGCGCCGCCTCCAGTGGCAGGCCGGGCCGAAGTGGACCCGGCACCACGACCGGATGTCCAGCCTCAGCGCCCTCGTCACCGACGGAGGCCGCCTCTACTGCATCCTCGACGAAGGCTCGACGACGTCCATCCTGCTGCCCGCCCGCTGGGCCCTGATCGCCCGGGACGCCTTCAACGGGAAGGCGCTGTGGGAGCGGCCGATCGGCGAGTGGCTCACCACCGCCCGGGGCCTCAAGGACGGCCCCGCCGACGCCCCCCGCCGGCTCGTCGCGGGGGGCGGTCGCGTCTATGCCACGCTCGGCTTGCGGGCGCCCGTCAGCTGCCTCGACGCCGCCACCGGGAAGACCGTCCGCGACTACCCGCAGACAAAGGACGCGGAGGAGCTCCTCCTCGCCGACGGCGTCCTCTTCGTCCTCGCCGGCCCCGGCTCGATCGGGGACGGCGGGCGGCCCGTGCGGCCGGCCGAGAAGCGGACGCTCCTGGCGCTCCGGGCGGAGAACGGCGAGACGCTCTGGCGGGCCGAGGATGTCGTGGCGGCCCTGACGCCGGCCGTCGACGCGATGCGTCTCTACTACTTCAATTTCGACGCGAAGACGGTCAAGGCCCTCGACCGCGCGACCGGGAAGCCCCTCTGGTCCTCCGCGCCCCTCCCCGCCCCCGAGAGGCAGATGTCCTACTTCGGCTGCAAGCTCGTTGTCGCCGACGGCGTCGTCCTCCTCGCCAGCGGCGAGGTCTCCGGCATGATCAAGTCGACGGGGGGGGCGACGAAGGACGACACGCTCACCGCGCTCGACGCCGCGACAGGCAAGACGCTCTGGACCGCTCCCCACCCCCCCTCCGGCTACAGCTCGCCGGAGAACGTCTTCGTCATCGGCGGCGTCGTCTGGTGCGACACCAGCTCCAACGGGAGCCTGGACGGCACGGTCGTCGGCTACGACCTGAAGACGGGGGCGGTGCGGCAGCGGTTTCCGGCCGACGAGACAAGGTATTGGTTCCACCACCGATGCTACGCGGGACGGGCGACCTCCCGCTACCTGCTGACCTCCCGCACCGGCGTCGAGTTCATCGACCTGGAGAAGAAGCACTGGGACCTGAACCACTGGGTGCGCGGGGCGTGCCTCTACGGCGTCATGCCTGCCAACGGCCTGCTCTACGCCCCGCCTTCCCCCTGCATCTGCTACGCGGAGACGTACCTCCACAGCTTCAACGCCCTGGCCCCCGCCGCCTCGGGCGGCCCCGTCCCGCCGGACCCGTCGCCCCGCCTCGAAAAGGGCCCCGCCTTCGGCTCGACCGGCGGGGGGAAGGCACCCGCCGGCGACTGGCCGACGTACCGGGGCGACGCCGCGCGCAGCGGCGCCGCGAAGGCCGCCGGGCCGGCGTCGCCCGCCCCCGCCTGGACCGCGGACGTGGGCGGTCGGCTCAGCGCCGTGACCGTGGCGGGCGGCCGCCTCTTCGTCGCCGCCGTCGACCGTCACGAGGTCCACGCTCTCGACGCGGGCACCGGCAAGCCGGCCTGGACCTTCACCGCCGGCGGCCGCGTCGACTCGCCCCCCACGGTCCACGAGGGGCTCGTCCTCTTCGGCTCCGCCGACGGGTGCGTCTACGCCCTGCGCGCGGAGGACGGTGCGCTGGCCTGGCGCTTCCGCGCCGCCCCCGCCGACCGCCGCACCCTCGTCTACGAGCAGATCGAGTCGCTCTGGCCCGTCCACGGCAGCGTCCTCGTGCGCGACGGCGTCGTCCACGCCGTCGCCGGCCGCTCGCTCTTCGTCGACGGCGGCATGCGCCTCGTCCGCGTCGACGCGAAGACCGGCGCGCTCGTCACGGAGACGCTCCTCGACGACAGGAATCCGGAGACGGGGAAGAACGTCCAGGACACGGTCAAGTGGCTCAACATGGCCGTCGGGCGGCCCGACATCCTCAGCTGCGACGGGAAGCGGATCTACATGCGGTCCCAATCCTTCGACCTCGAGGGCAAGCGGCTGGCCCTGGGCCCCGAGCTGGATGGCCCCCGCGAGGGGACGCGGCAGGGCGGCGAGGGAACCCACCTCTTCTGCCCGACCGGCTTCCTCGACGACACGGGATTCCACCGGACCTATTGGTTATACGGCAAGACCTGGGGGAGCGGCTGGAACGGCTACTACATCGGCGGCCAGCACGCCCCCGGCGGCAAGATCATGGCGGTCGGCGACGACCGCGTCTACGCCTTCGACCGCCAGAAGCAGTACTATCGCTGGACGGTCCCCATGGAGTTCCGTCTCTACGCGGCGCGCAAGGAGTGGGCGGCGGCGCCGGCCGGGGAGCCCGGAATCCCGGAGAAGCCCGCCGGCAAGGGGAAGGCCAAGGCGGGCGCGAAGGCCCCGAAGGACGGGGGCGGCGCCGCGCCCGTCTCGAATCCGAGGAACTACGCCTGGACGACCGACGTCCCGATCCTCGTCCGCGCCATGGCCCTGGCCGGCGACACGCTCTTCGTCGCCGGCCCGCGGGACGTCTTCGACGAGGCCGCCGCGGTCAAGCAGGGCCCCGGCGGTCCGGCTGCGGAGAAGCAGGAGGCCGCGTTGGCAGGAACATCCGGCGGCGTCCTCTGGGCGGTCTCCGCGGCGGACGGCGCCAAGCGCGCCGAGCTCGCCCTCGACTCGCCCCCCGTCTGGGACGGGCTGGCCGTCGCCGACGGCCGAATCTACTTCAGCACCCTTGACGGCAAGGTCGTCTGCCTGAAATAAGGATCGGCTCGTGTGGACGCCCCTTCCCGGGCATTCCTGACAACAGGAGAATCCCTCCGATGATCCGTCCCTGTCCGCGCCTGCCCCGGCTTCTGGTCCTTGCCGCCTCTGCGCTCTCCGCGTCCTCTGCGGCCACTTCCCCCGCCGTCTCCGCGCCCCCTGCGGCGCCCTCCCCCGCCGCCGGGCTCGTCGTCCACCTGGGCTGCGGCGACGGGTCCCTCACCGCCTCCCTGCGGACGGGCGACGGCGTCCTCGTCCACGGCCTCGACGCCGACCCCGCGAACATCGCGGAGGCCCGCGCGCACATCCGCGTGAAGGGGCTCCACGGCCCCGTCACGGCGGACGTCTACGACGGGCGGCGGCTCCCCTACGTGGACAACCTGGTCAACCGGCTGGTGGTGAGCGACCCCGCGCAAGTCGCGGCGGACGAGATGATGCGCGTCCTGGCGCCGCTCGGCACGCTCTGCGTCCGGGAGGGGGGCGCGTGGAAGACGTCCGTCAAGCCGTGGCCGGAGGCGATCGACGCGTGGACGCACTACCTGCACGGCCCGGACAACAACGCCGTGGCGGCCGACACCGTCGTCGGCCCGCCCCGCCACATGCAGTGGCTCGGCGACCCGCTCTGGACCCGCAACCACCACAAGCTCAACAGCATCAGTGCCGTCGTGACGACGAAGGGCCGGCTCTTCTATGTCGTCGACGAGGCGACGGCGGCCGACATGGGCGTGCCGGGCAAATGGATGATCGCGGCCCGCGACGCGTTCAGCGGCATTCTCCTCTGGGAGAAGCCGGTGGCCTCGTGGACATGGCACCAGATCGGCTTCCGTTCCGGCCCCCCCCAGGTCACGCGTCTGCTCGTCGCGTCCGGAGACCGCCTCTACGCCCCCCTCGGGCTGAGCGCGCCCGTTTCCGAGCTGGACGCCGCGACGGGAAAGACGCTGGGAACGTTCGAGGGGACCGACGGCGCCGAGGAGCTGGTGCTCGTCGACGGCACCCTCCTGGTCCTGAAGGGCGAGCCGGTCGCCGCCCAGGCCGTCGGTCACGTCGACTTCAAGGACCGCCTGCAGGGACCGAACCGGAAGTCGATCGTCGCGGTCCGCACGGAGACAAGGAAGACGGCCTGGATCCGCGCGGACGCCGGCGCGGACCTCCGGCCGGAGACGCTTGCCTCCGACGGGCGGCGGGTCTATGTCCAGGATGGCGAGCGCGTGGTCGGCCTCGACCTGGAGTCCGGCCGGACGCTCTGGACGTCCGCGGCCGCGGAGGCGGA
>CAYUME010000295.1:0-6379 GCA_964445475.1 uncultured Planctomycetia bacterium | reverse complement strand
GCGCAGCCTCTCCGTCGGGCTTCTGTCAACGCGATCGATGGGAACAGGTCCGCCCGCACCAGCTCAGCCAGGATCCCCGCATCGATCGCGTCGGTCTTGATCACCTTGCTGTGGCTCTTCCTCTTGCCCAGGTCGATCCCGGCATAGTACACCATGGCTGCGCCTCCTTCTTTGGGGCCAGCCGACCTTGTCGCACGTCGGCTTGACCGGCGCAGCCCCGCTACATATCATCTATCCGCAAGGTCCGATAATCGCGCGTCGCCTACATTTATATGGCTGGAATCGCGGCGATCTTTGCGCGGGCGCTTCGCCCAACCGATGGGGGGAGGCGTCCGGGCCGCGGCACACCGGTAGCGTTTTCACCCCGCGCCTCGTCATTTTCCTCCGCGGTGCCCGCCGATATGGGCCCCAAGTTTGCAGCGCGCCCTGCCGAAAAGGGAGTATGCCGCTGGGGGCGTATCCGTGGGTCTCGGGCGCTCGGCCGGATGAAACGCGAATCGAACATCCTCCTGGGGACGGTGCTCTGCCTCCTCGCCCTCGGCGTGGTGATGGTCTACAGCAGCTCGGCCACGGTGGCCTCCGAGCTGGCGCGGTTTGGGGCGGATCCCTGCTTCTTCCTGAAGCGCCAGGCGCTCTGGGTGGCGGTGGCCCTGGTGGTCCTGATGCTTTTCGCGCGGGTGGATTACGAGCGGTGGCGGCGGTGGGCCTTCCCGCTCCTGCTGACGGTCGCGGCCCTGCTGGTGCTGGTCCTCGTGCCGGCGATCGGGAAGCGCGCCAACGGGGCGCGCCGGTGGCTCGCCCTCGGCGGCCTGAACTTCCAGCCGTCGGAGCTGGCGAAGATCGCGGTGCTGCTCTACGCGTCGGCGTATGCCGCCGCGGGGGCGGAGCGGTTTGCCTCCTTCTGGCGCGGCTTTCTCCCCGGCTTCGTGGCCCTCGGGGCCGTCTGCGGGCTGGTGATCTGCGAGCCGGACGTGGGGACGGCGCTCTTCCTCGGGGGAATCGGGACGGCGGTCTTCCTGGCCGGCGGGGCCCGCTGGCGCCACGTCCTGGGTCTCGGCGGCGCCGCGGTGGCTGCGGCGGGGAGCCTGTTCATCTCCCGGCTCGACTACGTCTGCCAGCGCGTGGCGGTCTTTCTTGACCCCTCGGTCGATCCGCTGGGGAAGGGGCACCACCTGCTCCAGTCCCAGATCGCGATGGGGTCGGGCGGCCTGGCCGGGGTCGGGCTCGGGCAGAGCCAGCTCAAGCTCTTCTACCTGCCGGAGCGGCACACGGACTTCATCTTCGCGATCGTCGGCGAGGAGCTGGGCTTTCTCGGCGCGGCGGCGGTGGTCTGCGCCTTCGTCCTGCTGCTCGTCTGCGGCTGGAGGATCAGCCGGCGGGCGCCCGACCGGCTCGGGTCGCTGCTGGCCTTCGGCGCGATCCTGTCGATCGTCGGGCAGGCGGCGGTGAACATGGCGGTGGTGACCGGGCTGATGCCGACGAAGGGGATTGCGCTTCCGTTCGTCAGCTACGGCGGGTCCGCGCTGGTCTCGGCCGCGGCGGCGGCGGGGATCCTGCTGAGCGTGGCCCGGGCGGCGCGCGAGGCGCCTCCGGCCGAGGCGGAGGAGGCGGCCGAATATCCCGCGGCGCTGGACCCGCTGGCGGCGGAGGCGTGACGAGCCTCGCGTGCCGAGGTTCCGTTCAAGGGCTCCTGTTTCCAGCCCGGCGTCAGCCTGGGCCTTCTGGGCGACGTGGCGGGTGGATCCCTTCACCGGGCTTTCGTGACCATGCACATCATCCTGGCCGGCGGGGGCACGGGCGGACACCTTTTCCCGGGCGTCGCGGTCGCCCAGGGGCTTCGCGCCCTCGAGCCGTCCATCCAGGTGACCTGGCTCTGCACGGACCGGGCTCTGGACGCGGCGCAGCTTGCGCGCTACGGGATTCCCTTCGATGTCCTGCCCGCGCCCCGCCTGGGCGGGTGGGGGGCCTGGCTCCGGTTCCCCTTCGCCTTCCTGGCGGCCGTGCGTCGGGCCGGCGCCTACCTGGACGAGCGGAAGCCCGGGGCCGTCGTCTCCCTCGGGGGCTACGGCGGGGCGCCGGCCGTGCGGGCCGCGGCCGGCCGCGGCATCCCGACCGTCCTCCTCGAACAGAACGTGATCCCGGGGCGCGCCAACCGGTACCTCGCGCGGCGTGCGGCGCGGGTGCTCACGCAGTGGGAGGAGAGCGTGCCCCATTTCGGGCGGAGCGCCGCGAAGACGGAGGTGACCGGCAATCCCGTCCGGGAGGAGATCGTGCGCGGCGACCGCGCGGAGGCGCGGCGCGTCCTCGGGCTCCGGCCGGACCGCCGGACGCTTCTCGTCATGGGCGGGAGCCAGGGGGCGGGGGGGATCAACCGGGCGTTCGAGACGCAGGCGGCCCTCGTGGGGGCGCACCGGGACCGCCTGCAGGTGCTCCACCTGGCCGGCACGGAGACCGCGGCGGAGGGGCTGCGGCGGGCCTACGCCGGGGCGGGGGTCGAGGCGTCGGTCCTGGCCTTTTCGGACCGGATGGCGCAGGTGCAGGGCGCAGCGGATTTCGTCGTGTCGCGCGCGGGGGGGACGTCGATCGCCGAGCTGGCCGTCCTCGGCGTCCCCGCCGCGCTCGTCCCGTACCCGCACGCCGCGGAGAACCACCAGTGGCACAACGCGGAGGCGGCGGCGAAAGGCGGGGGGGCGATCCGGGTCGGAGAGGCGGAGCTGCAGACCGAGGCGGGACTGCGGCCGCTGCTCGAGCGGGCGGCGGGCGACACGGAGGCGCTGGCCGCCATGGCGGACCGGATGCGGGCCCTGGGGAGGCCCGACGCGCGGCGGGTCGTGGCGGAACGGATCCTGGCTCTCGCCGTCCGCTGAGCCAGCCCGGTGCCGGGCGCGACCGGGCGCTTCGACGGGGATGCCGGCCGCGGGGAGTCCCGGTCGCCTCGCGCTTTCGGATTCAGAGGCAGCATGAGCGACGCGAGATCCGTCCACTGCATCGGCCTCGGCGGCGTGGGGATGAGCGGGCTGGCCCGGTGCCTGCTCGAGCGCGGCTGGCGCGTCTCCGGGTGCGACCAGAAGGCGGGCGCTGCGCCCGCCCTGGCCGGCGCCGGCGTCCGCTGCTTCGCCGGCCACGATCCCGCCCACCTCGACCCGCGCCCGGATCTCGTCGTCCGGTCCGCCGCCATCCGGGAGGATCACCCCGAGGTCGCGGCCGCGCGCCGCGCGGGGATCGAGGTGGTGAAATACGCGGAGCTGCTCGGCCGCCTGATGGCGGACCGGGAGGGGATCGCCGTCAGCGGCTGCCACGGGAAGACGACGACGGCGGGGTGGATCGCCACCCTGCTCGACCGGGCGGGGCTCGCCCCCGGCTTCGTCGTGGGCGGCCTGCTGCCGGCGTTCGGGACCGGCGGGCGGGCCGGGGCGGGCCGCCCGTTCGTCGCCGAGGCCTGCGAGTACGACCGCTCCTTCCACCACCTCCGCCCCCGGATCGCGGTGATCACGAACATCGAGGAGGACCACCTCGACTACTACCGGGACATCGACGAGATCGTCGAGGCCTTCGAGGTCTTCGCCGGGCAGGCCGAGGTCGTGGTGGGGTGCGCGGACAACGCGTGGGTGCGCCGGATCCTGGAGCGGCGGCCGGCGGCCGCGCGGTCCTACGCGCTGCGCTCCCGGGCGCGCTGGCAGGCGCAGGACGTGGTGGTGACGGACGGGCGGTGGGGATTCGAGGCGGTTCGCGACGGCGCGTCCGCCGGCCGCTTCTCCCTCGCGATGGCGGGGGCGCACAACGTCGCCAACGCGCTGGCCGTCCTCGCGGTGGGGTCGGAGCTGGGGATCCCGGGGGAGACGATGGCCGCGGCGCTGCGCGAGTACACGGGGGTGGCCCGGCGGTTCCAGGTCCTCGGCGCGCGGCGGGGCGTGACGGTGGTCGACGACTACGCGCACCATCCGACCGAGATCGCGGCGACGCTCGCGGCCGCGCGGGCCCGCTGGCCCGGCCGCCCGGTCTGGTGCGTCTTCCAGCCCCATCAGCACAGCCGGACGCGGGCGCTGCTGGGCGCCTTCGCCGGCGCCTTCGCGGGGGCCGACCGGGTCCTGCTTCCCGACATCTATTTCGCGCGCGACAGCGAGGAGGAGCGGCGGAAGGTGACGTCGGAAGACCTGGCGCGCCGCCTCGCCGAGCAGGGGACGGCCGCCGCGTACCGGCCCGCGTTCGACGACGTGCTCGAGACCCTCGAGCGGGAGATCCCCGCCGGCGCCGTCCTCCTCACGCTGGGGGCGGGCAATGTGGACGACGTGGCCCGGCGCTTCCTCGCGGGGCCCGGATCCCCGACGGCCTGACGGGGCGGACGTGCCGCCGCCCGCGTCTCGATTTCGTTCACCCCCCTTTCCCTTTCCGCTACAATGCGCCCGATGCGGACCCCTCTCAGCCTGCGCATCCTGCTTCTCGGCCTGGTGGCGGCCCTCGCGGTGCTGGCGGCGACGGCTTTCTATTCCTACCGGAGCCTCGGCGAGCAGATGCGGGCGCAGGACGAGCAGGACCGTTCCGATCTGGTCCTGGCGGCGCTGGAGCGGACGTACGCGTTCCTGGAGGGAGTCGAGTCGGACTGCCGCGGCCATCTCATCACCGGCCAGCCGCTTCACCGGGAGACGCTCGACTCGGCCGCGAAGGGGATCACCGAGAACCTGGCCCAGCTCCGTCTCCTGCTGGCCGACAGCGCGGACCAGCGGGTCCGCTTCGAGGAGCTGGCCCCGCTGGTGGACCGCCGGCTCGCGGCCCTGCGCGCCGCGTACGATCGGGGGCTCGACGGTGCGGCCGGGATCGAACAGACGCGGCAGGGCATGGAGCAGCTCGGGGCGATCCGGGATCGCGTGCGCGGCCTGGAGGAGGCGGAGCGGTCGCGGATGCACCGGCACGAAACCGCCTCGACCTCGCACGCGCAGGAGGCGGAACGGGTCCTGATCGGCGGGGGGGCCATCGGGCTGGCCGTCCTGTTCGCGGTTTTCTTCCTGCTCTTCCTCGAAAATGCCCGGCGCCGGCGCACCGAGGACCAGCTGCGGGAGCACGAGGCGCGCACCCGGGCGATCCTGGACGGGGCCGTCGACGCGATCATCACCATCGACGAGACGGGGATCGTGCAGGCATTCAACCCCGGCGCCGAGCATCTCTTCGGCTGGGCCGCCGGCGAGGTCCTCGGCGGCCCGGTCACGCGGCTCATGCCCCCTCCCCACAGCCGCGACCACGACAGCTACATCCGTCGCTACCTGAGCACGGGGATCAGGCGGGTCATCGGGATCGGCCGGGAGCTGGAGGGGGCGCGACGGGACGGCTCGCGCTTCCCGATCGAGCTGACCGTCAGCGAGATCTTCATCCGGGGGCGGCGCTTCTTCACCGGCATCGCGCGGGACGTGACCGAGCGGAAGCTGGCGGCCGAGGCCCTCCGGCAGGCGAACGCCGCCCTCAGCGCCAAAGTGGGCGAGTTGGAGGCGCGGTCGCAGGAGATCGGGCTTCTCGGGCAGATGGGCGACCTGTTGCAGACCGCGCTCACCGCCCAGGAGGCCTACGCGATCATCACGGACTACGCCCGCCGTCTCTTCCCGGGGACGGACGGCGCCGTCTGCATGGCCGACCTCGACCGGCGGTTGGTCGAGGCGGTGGCGACGTGGGGCGACGGGTCCACGGGGGAGCGCGTCTTCGGGTTCGAGGACTGCTGGGCGCTGCGGAACGCACGGCCGCACTGGGTCGAGGGGGCGGTGGCGGGGGGGGTCTGCACGCATACCGGCAGCGCGCCGATGGCGGGATACGCCTGCCTGCCGATGATGGCCCAGGGCGAGATCCACGGGGTCCTGCACCTGCGGTGCGACGTGCCGGGCCCCCTCGACGCGTCCCGGCGCCGGCTGGCGGGGGCCCTCGGCGACCAGGTGGCCCTCTCCCTGGCCAACATCCGCCTCAAGGAGACCCTGCGCCGCCAGGCCGTCCGCGATCCCCTCACCGGGCTCTACAACCGGCGCTACCTCGAGGAGGCACTCGATCGCGACCTGCGGCGGGCCGTCCGCAAGGGGGCCCCCGTCGGCGTCCTCATCCTCGACCTCGACCACTTCAAGCTCTACAACGACACCCACGGCCACGTCGCGGGCGATACCCTCCTGCGCGCCTTCGCGGGCTACCTCCAGGAGAGCGTGCGCGCGGAGGACATCGCCTGCCGCTATGGCGGCGAGGAGTTTGCCCTGATCCTCGCGGACGCCACCCTCGACCGGTCGCTCCTGCGGGCGGAGCAGATCCGGGAGGGCACGGCGACGGTGTCGGCGGATCTCGGCGGCCAGCGCCTGGAGGGGGTGACCGTCTCCATCGGCGTGGCCGCCCTGCCCGACCACGGGACGTCGTC
>CAYUME010000294.1:1739-6395 GCA_964445475.1 uncultured Planctomycetia bacterium | reverse complement strand
GAGCGCCTTGAAGTCGCGCGACAGCTCGTTGTCGGCCACGCCCTTCACGGTCCGCGCGCATTGGTCGTCTTCGAGAAGCCCGATCCAGAGGAGGTGGGAGCGGAGGGAGCGGTCGAGGCGCTCGTCGCCGCAGAAATGCGCGAAGAGGCGGCGGAGCGCCTCCCGGCCGGGCGTCAGGTTGGCCAGCTCGTTCAGGGCCAGGGTGATGGCGCGGCCCTTCAGCTCGGACGACTGGCCCCGGTCCAGGGCGACGAGGAGGCCCAGCTTCGCCTTCTCGGCCGGCAGGAAGTCCTTCGGCGGGGAGTCGACCGCCTCGGAGAGGTCCTTGAGCCGGGGGTCGTCGAGGCCGTGGGGCTCGGCGAAGTCGTACCACGCGGGCTTGTTTCCGTTCAGCCACTCGGCGACCGCCTCGGACAGCCGGGTCGACGAGGCGCCCAGCCGCGTGAGCATCTCCTGGCGCGCCTTCAGAAGCCGGAGGCCCGCGGCATCCGGGCGGACCGCGGGGTTCTCGATCTCCCGTTTCAGGAGGGCGGCTTCGTCCTCCGCCCTATTCTGGCTGTGGTAGACCTGGGCGAGGACGTCCACGGTCTGGGCGCGCTGGACACCCGAACCCGAGGCGAGGTGCGACTCCAGGGCGGCGGCCGCGGGCGCCCGCTCCGCCTCGATGTGGAGCGCCGCGAGCCCCCAGAGCCGGATCATGAGCGGCCGGATCGGGTTGTCCCCCGGCTGTGACTTCAGGAAGTCGTGCACGACCCGCACCGCGTCGGCATGGCGCTCCCGGTCGATCAGGAATGCGGCCAGCTGCAGTTGGCTCTTCCCTTGGAGCTCGGCATCGGAGCAGGTGAAGCCGCTCAGCATCTTGACGCAGAGGTCGAACAGCTCATCCTTGTGCTCAGGCGCGAACTGCATAATCAGGTAGACGAGGCTGGGCGCCTCAACCACGTACCGTGGCATCCAGCGGGCGCCGTGCACTGTCATGCGGAACGCCCCCATGGCGGCGGCCTTGTCGCGATTCCGGATTGCCAGGCCCATCTCCCTGCCGAACTGGAGCAGGTCGGAGATGGTGGGGACGAGGATCTCGTCCCCCAGCGGCTTCAGCCCCAGCTTCGGCTCCAGCGCCATCCACGCGGGCCACCACGCCTCGTGCCGCTTCCAGTACCGCGCGGCCTCCTCCGGGGACTTCGCGAGATCGACCAGCTGCCGGATCGGGTCGCCCATCCCCGTCGCCGCGAGATCCTTCGCGTCGATGGCGGCGAGCAGGCCGATCAGCCGCCGGGCCTCGTCGCGGTCGCCCCGCGCCAGGTTGATGAACGCGGCCCGCAGCACGTGGTTGCCGAGGCCCGCGTACTCCTTCAACTCGGGCTCCAGCTGCCGGTACGTCTCCAGCGCCTGGGGATACTTCCTCTGGCGCTCCAAGGTCTCCCCGACCTGGCAGAGGGAACCGAAGCGGTAGCCGGGCGGGCACCGGGGTGTTTCCCCGATGGACTCGAGGAGCGCGAGCCCCGCCGCCGCGTCGCCCTTCTTTTCGAGGTGCCGCGCCCGGATGAACTTCGACTCCCAGTGTCCGTCCGTCGACGGCGGCAGCTGGTCGCAGAAGTCCAGGAACGCCAGCAGGAGGGGCTCTCCCAGGTCGCCCGCCTCCAGGTGGTGGGCGACCGACCAGAGCCGGGATTGGAATGTCTCGGGATCGAGCGGGAACCGGGTGAGCAGCTCGACGGAGTGCCGCACGAGGGCGGCGGTCTCGTCTTCCGCCTCCAGCGCCAGGATTTTCTTCTTGAACTGCTCGCAGGTCTTCAACGTCTCGTCCACCGGCGTCCGGTCCCACCAGTCCGGCTTGCGGCTCCGTACCGTCTCCGGAATGGCGGCCGCGATCCGCCGGCCGACGGCGGCCGCCTCGATCCGTTCCCGGACCGCGGTGAGCGGCTCCGACAGGTGGGCGAAGGCGTCCTGCTCCTTCAGGAAGGCGTCGAGGATGCGCAGCAGCTCGGCCGCCATCGCGTCCTGCTTTTCGGACAGGAGCGAATCGACGTACTCGATCAGGGCCTCGACGACGGGACCCGCCAGCTCCGGCTGGGCGCGGGCCAGGGTCTGCAGCCTCCGGCTGAGCGCCTCTCCCCGCTCCTGGCGCAGGAGCGCCCTGGCGAGCAGCGCGTTGAGCTGGGGCCGGACGTTCGTCTCGAGGTCGATCACGCCCATCAGCAGCGCCTCGGCCTCGGCCGGCGACGCCTCCTCCAGCATCGGCGCGGCGGCGAGGGCGGAGCAGGCCCGGCGATACGGGTTCCGTGCGGGATCCTTCGCGAGGCGCGTCAGGATCTCCAGCGCCTCCTCCCGTTTCCCCGCGTCCTCCAGCCGCAGCCCCAGCATGAACTCGGCCCAGGCGGCGTGCTGGGTATCGACCTCCGGCGGCACCGTGCGGACCAGGCGACGCAGGCGGTCGATCGCCTCCGCGCTCTTCGGATCCGCCTTCAGGTCGAGGTCCAGCAGCCGGACTTGGGTCGTGAAGCGCGTCGTCGCGTCGTCGGGAAACCACTCCAGCACCTTGAGCAGCGCCTCGCGCCGGAGCGCGGTGTTGCCTTCCTCCGGGTAGATGCGCTCGACCAGATTGAGCTGGCCCTCGCCGCTCGGCATGAGGGGGAAGTCCGCCAGGCCCTTCGGCGCGGCGGTGACGGGCGGGGACTCGCCGCGGACGATCGACAGCGGCTTCGAGAGCCAGGACCGGGCCGACAGGACCGCGTTGTAGAGCACCGCGTACTGCTCGGGGGGGACCTGGCCCTGCCGGATCGTGCTGGCGAGCGACGCGGTGACCCGAGGCCCGTCCGCCGTCCAGGACGCCTCGATGGACAGGGGGGCCGCGTCGACCCGGAAGGGGCGCGGCGCCTCGGCGGCGGACCAGCCCGGCGGGAGCTCGAGGCGGACGCGAACGCTCTCGATCCCCGGCGTGATGCAGAGCGTCGTCTGGCGCTCTTTCGTGTCGCCGAGTTCGGGGAGGATGCTCTCGCAGGAGGGGAACGAGACGGCATCGCGGCTTTCGTTCTCCAGGCCGCTGTCGGGCAGGACGATATAGCCCCGGAGGCGGTACGTCAGCGCGGTCTCGTCCCAGGCCCCGGGGGCGGCGTCGATCAGCTCGGCGCCCTCGAAGAAGCTCGAGATGATGGACAGGAGGGTCTCGCGGCTGTGCTCGCGGCTCTGCCGGGAGAAGTGGTCGGCGAACGACGCGCCGTGGTAGCCCTGCGCCTCCAGGGTCATCCAGCCGGCCAGCGCGCCGTCCTCGCGCCGACGGAGGTCGAAGTCGTGGGCGAGGCGCCCCGCGTCCTGTGCGGGCGTGCGTACGAACTCGACGGTCTCGCCCTTGAGCACGAGGACATCCCGGTTCGCGTCATCCGGCCGGAGCAGGCCGGTCCGCGTGTGACCGACCGTCGGGTCGCAGAAAACGAGCGTGCCGTCCGGCTGGGGGACCGCCAGGATGACGTGGTTGAAGTACTGGTAGTCGGGACTGCGCTTCTCGATCCGGCCGGCATGGGTGGTGTTGACGAAGGCGAGGTGGGACGCGATCCCCTTCGCCTGCAGCATCGCGCGCAGCAGGTTGGCCTTGTCCTTGCAGTCGCCGTACCGGTTTTCCCAGACCTGATTCGGGTCGTACGGCTGGTAGCCGGCCAGGCCGAACTCCAGGCCCGTGTACCGGACCTCCCGGGACGCCTTGTCCAGCAGGATCCGGAGGACCTCCGCCGGGCCGGCGGCCGACCGGGTCCACGCCTCCACCTGCTCCTTCAGCGCGGGCTGCAGGGTCCCGCGGTCCCGGATCAGCCCCGCGTACCACGCGCCGAACCGGTTCCAGTCCTTCCAGGTGCTCATCAGGACGCACGGGCCGACCTGGCTGCTGGGCGCGCGGTGCGGCTCCGCCGGCCGGCGGGGCGTCCGCGCGAGCTCCCAGCTCAGCCGGACCCGTCCCGATTCGGGCTCGCTCCGCACGACGGCCGGGACGCCCGACCCGAGGGGCGTGATCGTCAGGCGCCGGGCCAGGGCCGCGTCCATGTCCACGACGTACCGCACCGCGGCTTGGGGCCAGGCCGCGTCGAAGGTCTGCTGCTCCGTGAACTCGCCGGGGATGCGGCTCTGCCGATCCTCGACGACCACGATCGACTCGACGACCGTCCGGGGCTTGAGGCGCGGGTAGACGATCACGAGCTCGTCGTAGTCGGAATAGAGCGCGTCCTCCGCGGTGTGCTGCGGCGACTGCAGGAAGATTCCCTCCTCTGCGACCGGCTGGATCGAGCCGTCAGGCTGGATGGATCGCGCCAGGATGACGTGGATGGACTGGTCCGTCTTGCGGTAGGGCACGGTGCTCCTCTCGAGCATCTTCACCCCGGCCCCGGTCCGGGCCTGGTAGACGTGATGGAAGACGACGCATGTGCGCCCCGTCTCGTCCACTGCCTGGACGGTCTCGTTGAGCAGGACGATGCCCGGTGTGTCGACGTCCTTGAACGTGTCGCGCTGCTTCAGCACGTCGTCGATCGGCGTCAGCAGCGAGGCCAGCCGCTCCCGGTAGACGCCCGGCGGCTGGCGCGAGACGGACGTCCCGCCCGAGCAGGCGGCCAGCGAGACCGGGGCGGCGGCGGCGAGGACGTGCAGGCAGGACGCCGGGGACGCATGGCGGGT
>CAYUME010000294.1:0-1729 GCA_964445475.1 uncultured Planctomycetia bacterium | reverse complement strand
GCGGTCTGGAGTTACGCGACCGTCCCTTGGCTCCCGCGAGTTGGGGGATGTATGAACTGCGTACTGTATGCATTAAACACCGTCAAGGGAATTTCCGGTTGGCGGGCCAGCCGTTGCCGGAGGGCTATCCACGGCGACGCGCCGGCGCCTGGGGGCCACCTAGAAGGTGGCGGTACCGGTCGGCGCCGGCGCTTGGCGGGGAATCGAGCCCGTCGTAACGTGGAGTCGCGCTGGTGTCCGCTCTCACGCCGGACGGCGCCGGCAGCGATCACCCCGCACTTCGGCGTTCAACCCATATGCAAACGCATCGCTTGACAGGATTTAAAATCCCCTGAAGAATACCTGGCGAGGGGGAGCTCGATCATGTCCGACACGGCCTCCGACGATGCCTTTGCCAAGTTCGTCCTCCACCACGTCATCGCCACGTCCTCGCAGGTCGACTCGGCGCGGGAGTTCCAGGCGGACTGCGCCCGGAAGGGGACCCCGATCGCGCTGGCGGACGCCCTCGTGAAGCTCGGCGTCATCACCCTCGCCCAACGGGACAACGTCGAGCAGCGGCTCCAGACCCACCAGAAGGGCGGGATCATCCAGCTGCTCCACTACAAGCTGCTGAAGAAGCTCGGCGAGGGCGGGATGGGGGCCGTCTACCTCGCCGAGGACACCCTCCAGAACCGCAAGGTCGCCCTGAAGGTCCTCCCCCGCCAGCACGCCGCCAACGCCGAGTTCATGAAGCGGTTCCAGCGCGAAGCGGACGCGATGGGGCGGCTCAACCACGTCAACATCGTCCGCGCCTTCTCCGTGGGCGAGGACCAGGGGCGGCACTTCTTCATCATGGAGTACTGCGACGGGGAGCCGCTGGACAAGCGGATCAAGCGGGACGGGTTCATCCCCCACGAGCAGGCGCTGGACATCATGGTTCAGGTCGCCCGTGGCCTCCAGTACGCCCACGCCCTCGGGATCGTCCATCGGGACATCAAGCCCGGCAACGTCATCATGTCCGGGCGGATCGCCAAGATCCTCGACCTCGGGCTCTCCAAGAACATCGACGGGGGCGAGCAGTCGTTCCTGCCGCTGAGCGGCGTGGCCATGGGGACGCCGCACTACATGTCCCCGGAGCAGGCGCGGGGGGAGAAGGACCTCGACGACCGGGCGGACATCTACTCGGCGGGGGCGATGTTCTACCACCTCGTGACGGGGGACACGCCCTTCCACGGATCGTCGGCGTTCGAGGTGGTGACCAAGCACCTCAACGAGCAGCTTCCCGATCCGAGGGACATCCGGGAAGAGATCCCGGAGGGGGTGGTGCACGTCATCCGGAAGATGATGGCGAAGCGGCGGGAGGACCGGTACCGGGACTGCGGCGTGCTCTTGAAGGACCTGGAGCGGGTGATCGACGGGCTGATGCCCGAAAGCAGGGCAATCGACGCCGCGCTGTCGTCGGTGGCTCTGCCAAAGGCGGTGCGTGTCCGCAGGCCTCTCCAGTCGCACAATCCCCCCGCGACGCCCCACACTCCGCCCAAGGCGGGAAAGGCCACAAAGTCGCGGACGACAGCCTACCTGATCATTGGCGGGCTGGCCTTGGCGGTCCTGATCCCTGTGCTGATCGTGGTGATGATGGGTGGCGGTTCTTCTCCAAAGGTTGAGGATGTTGCCTCTCGCCCGCCGACACCCCCGCCACCAAAGCCACCTCCGCCCGACACGTCCAAAGCAGTACGACCTGATCCCGCCC
>CAYUME010000293.1:0-6421 GCA_964445475.1 uncultured Planctomycetia bacterium | reverse complement strand
GAGCCGGCCCTCTTCTCGGAGGCGTGGTGGACGGTCTACGCCAAGGTCTCGGAGGCCTGTGCGAAGCTGGACATGGGGATCGGCCTGAGCACCTACACGCTCGACTGGCCCCGCGGCGCACCCAACCTCTTCTTCCACCTCTTCTACAGCAAGCCTGAGCTGAACGCGATCCAGCTGGAGGGCCGCTCCGTCAAGCGCCTGCGCGGCGGGGAGCGGGCCGCGCTGCCGTGGGCGGCGGACCAGTTCGCGGCGCGGGCCTACCCGCTGGCGAACGGCAGGCTGCAGCGCGGCGGCACGGACCTCACCCCGCTGCTCAAGGACGGCGCCGTCGTCTGGACCGCCCCGGAGGGCGAGTGGGACGTCTGGGCCTTCCGCGCCGCCCGCCAGGGCGGGTCGCTCAACCCCCTCCTGGCCGGATCGGGGGACACCGTCGTCCGCGGTTTCTTCCAGCCGTTTCAGGACCACAACCCCGGGAAGTCCGCCAAGGGCCTGAACTACTTCTTCAACGACGAGCTGCACCTCGGCGGGGGCAAGCTCGCCTGGAACCCGGATTTCCCCGCCGAGTTCCGGAAGCGCAAGGGCTACGACCTCTTCGAGGTGCTGCCGGCGATGTGGGGCGACCTGGGCCCCGTCACGCCCAAGGTGCGCATGGACTACGCCGACGTCCGCATGGCGCTGATGGAGGAGCGCTACTTCAAGCCGATCCACGACTGGCATGCCTCGCGGGGGATGATCTTCGCCTGCGACTCGGGGGGGCGTGGCCTGTCTCCGAACGAGTTCGGCGACTACTTCCGGGCGACGCGCTGGTACACCGCGCCGGGACACGACACGCCGGGGGGGCACGCCGACCTCATCAAGGGCAAGGTCTCCTCGTCCATTGCCAACCTGTACCGGCGGCCGCGCGTCTGGCTGGAGGGCTACCACAGCCTCGGCTGGGGCGCCGCCCCCGAGCGGCTGATGGCCGCCACGCGCGAAAATTTCCTCTACGGCTGCACGCTCCTCAATTTGCACGGCCTCTACTACACGACCTACGGCTCGTACTGGGAATGGGCGCCGCCGTGCTACCACTTCCGCATGCCCTACTGGGCGCACATGGGCACGTTCCTCGGCTATTTCAACCGCCTCTCCTATCTCCTCAGCCAGGGCCACCTCGTCTGCGACGTCGCGGTGGTCTACCCGGTTGCGCCCTTCGAGGCCGATCTGGACGGGGGCAAGGCCACCCGGACCGCCTTCGACCTCGGCCGCCGCCTGATGGCCGCCGGCATCCACTTCGAGTTCGTCGACAACGACTCCTTGGCTCGCGCCACGGTCGAGGCGGGCCGGCTGGTGGTGAAGGACGCGGGCGCCTCCTACCGGGCCCTCGTGCTGCCGGACATGGAGGCCGTCCGCTGGCCGACGATCGAGACCGCCGCCGCTTTCGCGAAGGCCGGCGGCCATGTCTATGGTGTCGGCGCGCTGCCGACCGTGTCCGACCGCGCGGGGCGCGACGATCCCGAGCTGGCGGCGCGGGTGGAGGCCGCCTTCAAGCCCGCGTGCCGCCTGGCGAAGCCCGACGACGCGGTCCGGGCCATCGCCGGCGCCTTCGTGCAGGACGTGCGCGGGCTGTCGAAGCCCGTGCGCGCCCTGCACCGCAAGGCCGGATTCCGCGACGTCTACCTGGTCCTGGACGCCGCGCCCGGCACCGTCGTCGAGTTCCGCGCCAAGGGCGCCGTCGAGCTCTGGGACCCCTGGGCCGGGACGACCCGCCCCGCGCGCGTGACGGAGGAGACCGCGACCGGGACCCGCGTCGAGCTCCCGCTGGAGGCCTACGAGGCCCAGGTCGTCGTCTTCACCCCGGACCGGCCCCACGTCGACCCGCCGCCCCGGGACGGGCGCCCGTTCCTGCAGATGGAGCTGCCCCGGGAGTGGACGGTCGCGTTCGTCCCCACGATGGACAACACGTACGGAGACTTCCGGATGCCGGTCACGGCCGACAACCGGACGATCGGTCTCGAGGCGCGCCGCTTCGCCTGGGCCCGCGAGACCGAGGCGCGGGCGAAGACCGCGATGCGGCCGGAGACCGACGACCGCGCCTGGACGAGGCAGCTCCACGGTTTCGGTCCGCAATTCTACGTGCTCGGCCCCCTCCCCGACGACGTCGACACCGGCGCGCTCGACGCCGAGCTGGCGACGCTCGCCGCGGTCGACCTGTCCCGGCCGGTGACGGTACAGGGCCGCTCCTTCCCGTGGCAGCCGTACGACTTCTCGTGGCGCATGGGCAAGGAGGGGGACTCGGGCCACCAGGGCTTCCACGGGCTGAAGCGCACCGTGACGGACGACTTTCTCTGCCTGGGCCGGCCGGTCGGCGGCCACAACGAGACGCGGTACGACGCCGAGAAGGCGGGCAAGACGTACTACCTCTGGACCTCCGCGACGGTGGGGCAGGCCGTGACCGCGACCGTCGAGGCCAGCCGCGCGCCGCCCTCGGACAAGAGCCACACCTCGCCCGCGATCGCGCCCGCGGCGCTCTACGTGGACGGGACCCGCCTGGCCGATCTCGCGCAGCCCGTCCCGCTCCGGGCCGGGGCGAATCCCGTCCTGGCCCGCTACGGCGGGGCGGGCCGGGGCCACCTGGTGGTGCGCCGGCAGGGCGCGCCCGCGCCGCGGGCCCGCACCCCGCTCGCCATGCGCTGGTACGACGACCCCGCCGTGATCCCCTTCGACGTCCAGGCGGGCCGGCCATCGGCCGAGTGGTTCCGCTTCCTCTCCGCCCCGGGCACGACGGCGATCCGCGTGCGGGCCTGCGGCGCGGTCCAAGCCTGGATCGACGGCGAGCCCATGACGGACCAGGGCGGCGGCCGCTTCGCGGCGGCCCGGACGGCCGTGCGCGCGGCGGTGGTCGCGCTGCGGGTGGTGCCGGAGACCGGCCGGAGCGGCGGCGCGGCGATCCCCGAACCGGTGGCCGTCGAGACCGACGGTTCGGGCGTCATGGCCCTGGGCGACTGGTCTCAGCTCGGGATCCTGAACAACTACTCCGGCGGCGTGCGGTACGGCACGACCGTGACGCTCACCGCGGAGCAGGCCGCCGCCCCCGTCGAGCTGGACTTGGGCGCCGTGACGGCCACCGCCGAGGTCTTCGTCGACGGGAAGAGCGTCGCCGTGCGCGTCGCCCCGCCGTGGACGGCGGACCTCACCGGCGCCCTGAAGGCCGGCGAGAACCGTCTCGAGATCCTGGTCTACAACACGCTCGCCAACCACTACCAGACGATCCCGTCGCGTTACCGGGGCTCTCCCCTTTCCGGCCTGATCGGGCCGGTGCGGCTCCGGTCGCGCGACTGGAAGGAGGGCGGGAACGTCAGCGCTTTCCCCGCAACCCCGCCGGCCGCCGCGGGCGGCGGCAACCGGCTCTCCTCCGGGGCCGGCAGCGCTCCGGTGGTCACCGTGACGGGCCGGGTGCGCGTGACGGCGGCAGCCGGTCCGCTGGAGGCGCTCGACAACCGGATCCGGGACCCCGGCAACCTGGCGCGCCAGCCGGGGCTGGTCGTCCCGCCGAAGGGGGAGCGCGCCCACGACGGCGGCGGCCGCGATTTCGCGGCGCTCTTCAACGGCACGGCGGGCAACGGAAAGGGCGGCGACGGGACCGAGAACGACGGCGCCACGTTCGTCGGCCTGGCCGGGGGCAACACCCTCGACGTCCTCTTCGACCCGGCCCAGGCCCCGAAGGGCGTGACCGTCAGGACGATCCGCACCTGCGCCGGCCACGGCGACGGCCGGGCCTCGCAGCGCTACGCGGTCCTTGCCGCCCCGGCGTCGGCCCCCGGCCGGTTCGCCCCCCTGGCGGAGGTCTCCCACGAGGCCTCCGGCATCTTGAGCGAGGCGACGATCGAGACGGTCGACAAGGCTCCGCTTGCCGACGGCGTGCGGTGCCTCCGTTTCGTCTTCAAGGACGGCCCCCTCGGATTCAACGTCTACCGCGAGGTTGCCGTACTCGGGAGGGTCCTCCCGTGACCGGCCGGCGCGACACGAGGACGACCCCGCAGACGCGCGCCGAGGGCCTGTGCCGCCCGCGACGGTCGGCCGCCCCGGGGAATGACAGCATGAACCCGAGTCGGCGGCATATCGCGCGCGCCCTGCTGGCCTGCGCTGCGACGGCGGGGCCCGGCGCGGCGTGGCAGCCGCTCGAGGCCGCCGACGCGGGATCCGCGTCGACGCCTGTCGCCGCGGTGGTCCCGGACCTCCTCCACCTGCAGAAATGGAACGACATGTGCGGTGACACCGCCGACCCCTTCTGGGCGGACGACGACCAGCTCTACCACTTCACCTGCGACGGCCGCGGCTTCGGCAAGCAGCCCCGGAACCTCTGCTTCAACAAGCTCGCCGGGAAGGACCCGCTGGGCCTGAAGGGGGCGCTGGTCAACGCGATGGACGAGTACGGCAAGGCGAACGACACCGGCCCGGACAAGGCCACCTGGAAGGTCACCGGCCAGGAGTGCATCGACGGCGTCTTCTACGCCTTTGTCGTCCGCAACATCTACGGCGACAAGTCCAAGGACCCCCTGATGCGTCAGACCTCCTTCAACGCCAGCCTCATCAAGTCGACCGACCGGGGGCTGACGTGGACCCGCACCGCCAGGGAGAACTACGCGTCGCCGATGTGGCCGGGCCCCCGCTTCGGCGGCCCGTGCTTCATCCACTACGGACGGAACGGCGGGCAGGTCGCCTGGGACAAGGCCGACACGTACGTCTATGTCATGTCCAACAACGGCTTCTGGAACGGCGGCGACGACCTCATCCTCGCTCGCGTCCGCCGCGCCGACCTGCCGAGGCTCGACGCCCGGGACTGGGCGTACTGCACCGGCGGCGACGGGCTGGCCGACGGCTCCTGGACGGACGACCCGGCCAAGGCCGCCCTGATCCTCCGCGCACCCGCCCAGCTGGGATGGACCGCGCCGACCTTCATCCCCGCGCTCAACCGCTACCTGCTCGTCTCCTGGTACGTCAGCCCCACGCTGAAGAAGTGGTTCGAGCCCAATCTGGTGACCTACGACTTCTACGAGGCCGAGCACCCCTGGGGGCCGTGGTCGATGGTCTCCTCCTTCAACGACCGGTTCCTCGCGCAGGGCCACATGTACGGGCCGAACCTCTGCGCCAAGTACCAGGAGCGCTCCGGCGACGACGTGAAGGTCGACCTGTACACGTCCGGTTGCCCATTCGACGACGTCCCGACCGGCCTCTACAAGATGTGGCGCATCCCGCTGATCGTGAAGACGAAGCCCCTGGCGAAGACCCCCAGGATCAACGACACCGACCCGGCCATCCGTTACACCGGGGCCTGGCAGCACGCCCCCAAGCGGGGCCACCAGGACTACCAGGACGACGTCCACTACACCGAGACCCCCGGCGACGCAGTGGCATACACGTTCACCGGCACGGGCATCGAGGTGGTTACCGAGCGGTACAAGGACATGGGCCGCCTCGACATCGTGCTCGACGGACGGCCGCGCGGCAGCGTGGATCTCCGGCAGGATGACTTCCCGCGCCTCGTGCAGGTACGGGTCTTCAGCGCGCAGGGGCTTCCCCCCGGCCCGCACACGATCCGGATCGTGAACGCCGGACCGGCCTACGCGCTGCTGGACGCCTTCGCCGTCACGACCGGCGGCAATTGAGCGCGGGCGCCCGGTGCGATCTGCGCAGGATCCCGTGGAAAGGATTCTCATGTTTGTCCTCTCCCGCGCTGCGACCGCCGCCCGGATCCTGGCCTGCACCGTCCTGGCCGCCGGGCTGGCCGCCGAGCCGCTCGACGGCTCGAAGGACGTCTACCTGGCGCTCGGCCACGCCACGAAGAACGCCTGCGGCTGGCAGGAGGCGCGCGACGGGGCGACCGTCACCGGGGCCGAACTCCGCATCGGCTCCGTCGCCTTTCCGCACGGCATCGGTACGCACGCCCCCGCCGAGCTCGTCTTCCCCCTCGGCGGGACGTACGCCTGGATGACTGTCCACGCCGGGGTCAGCGAGGAGATGACCGAGAACGGGTCCGTCGTCCTCCAGGTCTGGCTGGACGGGAAGAAAGTCCACGAGACGCCCGTGATGAAGGTCAAGGAGGAGCCCCGCTATGTCGCCCTGAAGGTGGACGGCGCGAAGGAGCTCCGGCTTGTCGGGACCGACGCCGGGAACGGCACCGGAGCCGACCACCTCTGCCTGGGAAACCTCCGGCTCTGCGTCGGCCCGGCGGAGCCGAAGCCCGACACGCAGAAGCCGTCAGCGGCCGGAGCCGCTCCGGCCGCCGGCGCGATCGTTCCCCTCGCCGACGGCGCCTCCCTTTCGGCCGACACCTATGCGGACGGCTCCTGGTTCATCCAGGGAACGTTTGCCCCGGGCCTGCTGGGCAAGGGCGCGGCCTCCACCCTGCGCGAGTTGCGGCGCTTTCACGCCGAAGGCCTCA
>CAYUME010000292.1:0-6422 GCA_964445475.1 uncultured Planctomycetia bacterium | reverse complement strand
AGACCAGCAGCGGGTCCTTCCGGTCGCCGAGCTTCTTGCCCGTGACCTTCTCGAGCTGGGCCAGGGCCTTCTTGACCTCGGCGTCAAGCCCCTTGGGAAGCTTGCGGCCGAGCGCATAGTATTCCTCGCACGTCGGGACGCTGATCGTAAAGCCGGCGGGGACGGGAAGGCCGATGCTGGTCATCTCCATCAAGCCGACGCCCTTGCCGCCCAAGATCTCCTTGGTCAGCTCCGCGCCCCGGGCCTCCGCCTTGCCGCCGCCGAAGAAGTAGACGCGCTTCATAACGGGTCGCTCCTGGTTTAAAAGGGTGCCTCCGATCGCCATAAAGGCACCAGGGCGCGCCGACGCACGGCAGGGGTCTCCCCCCTCGAGCGCCCTCGTGTCTTTAGGGTCCGTCACTGCGCTACGGCATGCGCCGAACGCCGAAATCGGGGAGGGCGTCCGGCTCCGCCGGATCCCGGCCCGTCTCCCGATATCCGCGTGCCTGGGCCTCGAGCTCCTCGAGGTCCCGGCGCGCCAAGTCAACCTGCCAGAGCCGCTCTCGACCCGTGACCTCGAGCACCAGGCGGAAGGTCTTCCGAACGCGCCAAGCCGGGTTCTCGATCCGAACCGCGGCGCGTTCGGCGTCGGGAGCCACCGAGACCCCGGTGATGCGGCTTCCCGTGAAGAGATCTCGGACCGCCCCGTAGGCCTCGAATCCGGCCTCGAACTCCTCGCGAGAGAGCGACTTCCGCCCCTCCCGGGAGAGACACCACCAGGCCAAGGTGTACTTCCCGCTGGCGATCGCCTCTCGAAAGTACTGGAACGTGCCCTCCGGCGTCTCGCAGCGCCCCACCGGCAGCGGTCCATAGGCCGGCCGGCGACAGGTGCAGCCAGTCGCCACCAGGGCCAGGATCACGACCAGGCGAAGGTCCCTCACGCCTGCCTCCCGGCGCCGGGGCCCCTGGAACGAAGCGTTTCACGCCACGGCACCGGGGGCCCCCCGGCTGGTCCTGCAACGCCCCGGGACGTGATCCGAGGGAGGGAAGCCCTGGGGTCTGAACGAGAAGGACGACAACTATATCGGGGGAGAGAAACGGGTGTCAAGGATGTTCCGGGAAGGATACGGAGCCCGTCGAGCGCGCTTTGGCGGAAGCCCGACACCGGACGGACGGCGTCCACCGGAAATTAAACGGGCCTGGCCGCTGCGGGCGGCGACCAGGCCCTAGAGGGGAACCGTGAGAGGGGGGCTCTCACGTCGGGAGAACTATGCCATCCGCCCGGGAAACGTGTCAATAAAAACAACAAGAAGCCGCGGCGGAGCGCATCTCGTCCAGCGCGTCCCGATCCCGCTCCCGCCGCGCTGCCGCGGACAGGACCTTCGACAGGGACGTCGCCTCGTCCTCCCGGAGACCCCTCACCGATCCCGCCGGAGACGACCGAAAACGTCCGCCGTCCGTCCCAGCCCTCGAAAGGGACACCAGCCGCCCGAGCGCCCACGCGGCATGCCCCCGGATGACCGGGTCGGCATCGCGCAGCGCCGCCTCCAGGCATCCCCGGGCACGCGCGTCGCCGGAATTCCCCAAGGCAACGCAGGCATTGCGGGCCAACCCGGCACGCCCCACCCTCGCCAGGGGCGTCCCCCCGAATCGAGCCGCGAACGCCGCCTCGTCCAGACCCGGCAGATCTGTCAGGAGCGGCTGCCCCGCTTCGACGCGCGACGCCAGCCCCGCCTCCCGCCCCTCCCGGACCCGCCGGTTCCACGGACAGGCCTCCTGGCACGCATCGCAACCGAACACCCGGTCCCCCATCATCGGCCGAAGCTCCCGCGGAATCGGGCCGCGGTGCTCGATGGTGAGATAGGCAATGCACCGCCTGGCATCCAGCACCTGGGGGCCGGTCAGGGCCCCGGTCGGGCAGGCCGCCAGGCATCGTGCGCACGCCCCACACCGATCGGGAACGGGACCGTCCGACGCCAGGTCCAGGTCCGTCATCAACTCGCCCAGGACGACCCAGGAGCCGAACGGGGGATGGATGACCAGGGAGTGGCGTCCCGCCCATCCCAGACCGGCCCGGATCGCGAGGGCTTTTTCCAGGAGGGGCGCCGTGTCCACCACGGCCCGGAACCGGGCGGCGGGGAATCGCTCGAGCAGACGATCGGCCAAGAGACGGATCTTCGCCTTCATCACGTCGTGATAGTCGGCCCCGCGGGCATAGCGGGCCACCCGCCCGCGCACCCCCGGCGTGCCCCGCCCCGAACCGCGCGGGGTCGTCCGGTAATAGGACAAGACCAGGCAGACGATGGAGCGAACTCCCGCCATGACGCGCCGGGGGTCGTTCCGGGGGGCCTTCAGGTAGGTCATCCCTCCCGCGTGACCCCGGGAGAGCCACGCGATCAGCGGGGTGTCGTCCAGGGGGGCGGCCGAAGCGACACCCGACCCGTCGAAGCCGAGCTCGGCGGCCAGACGACGGACCAGGACCGTTCGCTCGGAGGGGGACCTGGGGACCACGAACCACCCTCCCCGATCGCCGCCGAAAACCCGCGAGAAGGGGCCCCGGCTACCGACGCAACCGGTAATGAATCCGGGGCGGGGCGGTGAGATCCTTGAAGGAGGCGTTGCAGAGCTCCTCGAACTCGGCGGCATCCCGGACGCCAAGCTGTCCCCTCCCCCAGGCGGCCACATAGGCCCACTTCACCCGCCCCTCGGCGTCAGGCGTCAGGATGACGGCCCGGCTGAACCCGGCGTCCTCGGCGGCGTCCGACGCGCGCGCCTCGTCCAGGATCGACGCGAAATGTTCCTGCCGGAAAAGAAGCCCCATGCCGAGCGTCTCGGCCTTCCGGGTGTCGCTCATCGGAACCGTCTGGTCCCCGAACGTGTAGCAGAAGTCCTTCTTCCGGACGAGCGGGATGTCCTTCGAGCCGGCGAACCCGACGGCGACGGGGGGCCTCCAGCCGGCGCCGACCTCGAGGTCGCAGGTCGCCCACCGCCGGCCGCCCCAGATGGTCATGGTGGCGCGAACGGTGCGGGGGGCTCCGTCCAGGACCCACCCGTCGTACGTCAGGCGGACAATCGCCCGGACGGGGCCGTCGGCAATGATCTGGGCAAAACGGCGAAGCGACGGGCTCTCTTTGGTTCGGGGGGTGGAGAGCGGGCGCAGCACGGCACCCTCCTTCAAGAAGCCGAAACCGCCGCAGCCGAGCGTCTCGTCGAGGGGGCAGACGTCGGCGCCCCAGGGCTGCACCGTGCGGGCGGGATCCGGGGACTTCGCAAACCGCTCGAGCGTGATGGCCGGCTCGGGCTTCGCGAAGACGCCGATCGCATTCCGACCGTCCAGCGTGAGGCGAAAGCCGATGGCGTCCGACTCCCACGCCGGCCCCTCCAGCTCGGGATGAACGGCCGCGTGGGCCCGAGCCGGGTACCGGATGAGAAGCGAGCGCCCGGCGTTGTAGAAGAGCTCGAGCCGCTTGCGCTCCATCGGCTTGAGACTGACCTGAAAGACGAGCACCTCGGGCGCTCCGTCCTGGTCGAGGTCGTCGAGCTGATAGGGCAGCTCGTTCGTGCCGTCGTACAGGGTCAGACAGGCGGCGCTGAACCCCTTCGCGGCCGCGGCGAGGTCGGCCAGCGCGAGGGTGATGTTGGCCGCAGGACGGGCGAAATCGTGCGGGTTCTCGACGTCAAACTCCACAATCTGGTCGAGGGGAACGGATTGCCCGACGCCGGGGCGTCGGCAGCCGGCGGCCAGCGCGACGGCAACGGCCGACAGAACGAACAGGGGGATCCGGACTCGGGCGGTCATCATGTCAGGAGGTCTCCGATCGGGTCGGATCCGGCGACTCGTGCCGGCCGAACGCGGGGCGTCATCCTACGGGCCCCCCCCATCCGAAGTCAAACGCCTTTTCTCCGGACAGCCCCTGATTGTCGCAAATTGATTGTTGACATTTGTCCGACGGCACATACAATGCATCCCGTATAGCCGCGGGTCGTCGGGCGATCGCGCGGAGTCCTTCCGGGGGCCCGATTCGGAAGGAGGTGGGGAGGGAAAACGATTGGCATCAAGTCGTTCCTGTTTTTTTTTCATTCCCGTTTCTTGATCGGAGGAGGACATGAAGAAAGTCGCTCTGGTTCTGGTGATCGCGTTGGTGGTCGTGGTGGGCGTCGGCTGCTACGGAACCCGCAGCGTCACCCGCTCGCTCGACGACTGGGGCAACGACATGCAGACGAACAATGCCTGGCTGGCGCAGCCGGTCGGCTGGTTCGTGATCCCCATCGCGTCGTTCTTCACGTCGATCTACGACGGCGTCATCGACACCTACTACTTCTGGGCCGAGAACGCGTGGAGCAACCGCGGGACGCCCTACGTCCACAAGGTTGTCACGAAGAGCGCCCAGTAAGTCGTCCGGCGTCGGCAATAAAACCCCGGGTCAACGCGACCCGGGGTTTTTTGTCGCCCGTCGTAACGGCCGCCCCCCCGCGTTCCGACCGGAGTCCCCTGCCGAGGAACAAACGGCATGCGCAGCGCCATCCGCATCGAGGCTCCCGGGTTCTCGCGCCGTTCGGCACGAGTTCCCCTCCTGTTCCTGCTCCTCGCCGCCGCGACGCCCGCCCGCGGAGAGGAGACGATCCCGCTGCGTCTCCGATTCCGGCCCGGAGACACCTTTCGCCAGACGATCTCCGTCCGCGAGGCGCGGAGCCCCATCGCCGTCAACCCGGCCGCCCCGGACCAGACGGCTACCCGCGAAGACCAGATCACCACCCTCGTGCGCGTCGAACCGGGTGACGGCGGATCGAGCCTTGTCCGCATGACCCTCGACCAGATCCGGGTCGGGCGGACGGCCCCCCGCAAGGTCTTCCTTTATGATTCCGCCGCCAAGGCCCCCCTGCCCGCCGACCCGGAGACCCGCCCGATGGCCGACGCCATCGCCGGGACGCTCGGAAAGGACATCGTCATGACCGTGGATGCCTCGGGCGTCGTCACCGAGGTCAAGATCCCGCCCCAGTTCCCTCCCGACATCGGGGGCGGCAACGGCCCGATCGGGAACCCCCTCAGCGGCATCCCGGGCCTTCTGCCCAACCGGCCGGTCAAGCCGGGCGACCGCTGGGGGCACGAGGCCCCATTCGACATGCCGTTCCTGACGAAGGGGACCGCCCCCCTCCTGCTCAAGTTCGGGCACGCCTTCCAGGCGATCGAGGGCGAAGGGGCCGATCGCACGGCCATCATCGTCTCCCAGATCGACGTCTCTCAGCGAAAGGCCGGCCCCGCAGCGCCCCTCCCCCAGCCGGTCGCCCCGTGCGTCGTCGCCGGATCCGGCACGATCACCTCCCGCTTTCTCGTCGCCGCCGGCTGCATCACCCGCAGTCAAGGGGAGATTCGGCTCGTGCTCACGCCCGAACCCGCGTCCGCCGCCCCGGGCATCCGGAAGGTGCTGATGCGTCAGGTGATCGACATCACGCTCGAGCCGCTTCCGGCGGGCGGGAAGTGACCGCTCGACTCGAAGGATGCGCTCCACGCAGTCCTTCGGGGCTCGCCAGGCAGAAGACGGCGCGGGCGGGGTGTCCGGCCCCGCCGGACCTCGCACAACACATTCCTTTTCCTTCCCTGCGGCGCGCCGTCTGCTATCCTGTCAGCAGGCCCCCTGTCCCGTGGAGACCGCCATGCCGACCGACGCCAACACCCTGGACCTGGTCCTCGTCCGCCACGGCGAGGCCGAGACGGGAGGGAACGACGCGGAGCGCGGACTGACCACGGCCGGCCGCCGCGCGGTCCGCATGCTCTCCGCCGACATGCAGTCCCGCCGTCTCTCCCCGGTCGTCATCCGCACGAGCCCCTTCCGGCGCGCGCACCAGACGGCGGAGACGATCTTCAGCGCCCTGCCCGAGCCCGGCCCCGTCCTCGACACGAACCTGCTGGCCTCCGGGACGCGCGTCAAGGAGATGCTCCAGCTCCTGCGCGCCGAGAAGCCGGGGACGAGCACCGTCTGGGTCGGGCACATGCCGGACGTCGGCCGGATGGCCGCCTTCCTCCTCGGCCGGCCCGGCGAGGTCGCCTTCAAGGCCGGATCCGCCCTCGCGCTCCGCATCGACGTCGCCGGCCCCCTCCCCTCCGCCACAGAGACATGGGCCTGGACTCCGTAGGGGCGAAGTCGTCGCGTCCGGTCCCGCCCACTCTTCTCGAAGGAGCCTCCCGTGCGCGACCGCCCCCTCGGCTCGTCCGGCCTGCGCGTCTCCGAGATCGCCTTCGGCGCCTGGGGAATCGGCGGCAAGCAGTGGATCGGGGCGCGGGACGCGGAGTCGATCCGGGCGCTCCGCCGCGCCGTCGAACTCGGCGTCAACCTGATCGATACCGCGTGGGCCTACGGAGACGGGCACAGCGAGAAGGTCATCGGCCGCTTCCTGCGGACGCTCCCCCGCGACCGCCGCCCGCTCGTCGCCACCAAGATCCC
>CAYUME010000291.1:0-6424 GCA_964445475.1 uncultured Planctomycetia bacterium | reverse complement strand
TTGACAACCGTCCGGCCGTGCCGCAAGATGCGCCAGGGCCCCGGCGTTGATGCCATGAAGACACAGGTCACCTTCCGCTCCGCGCAATTTCCGCCCTACGAGGGGGAGGATGCGCAGATCAACCCGGGGCTCTGGGGCAGACGGCTGGCGGAATATCTCGGGGGGAAGCTCAAGGCCGCGGGGATCGAGGCCGGCGAGCCCGTCGCCGAGGACTGGGGATGGCTGGTCCCGATCCCGGGCGGACCGGTCCCCATGGCCCTCTGCTGCGGCCACCAGGACGGCGACGACGACGAGTTCATCGTCTTCACGGAGCCGTCCGCGCCGGTCGTCCGGAAGCTCTTCCGGAAGATCGACGTCTCGGAGCCGCTCGGCCGTCTCGTGTCGGCGCTGGAGAAGATCCTCGCGTCGGACCCGGAGATCCGGAACGTCGAATGGACGGAGTGCGACACGTAGCCCGGACGGCGCGGCATGCAGCCGCCGCGCCGTCTTGCATCCCCTCCTGCAGCAGGACACGGCCGGATGACGGACGATGAGTCCAACCCCCTGCTCCACGCCGTCCGGCTCAACGCGAAGCGGCGCGAGGAGCGGTATGCAGAGTACCGGGCGGCCGGGAAGGCCTGGCTGATCGAGTGCCGCGACCTGTGGGACTCCGAGGACGAGGACGCCGGGGTTTACTTCGTCGGGTGCGCCGACGCCGCCGCCGTCACCCGCCACCTCCAGGGCCTCGACCCCGCCAGTGACCGGGTCCTCGGCATCTACGACCTCTCGAAGCCGCTTTCACCTCAGGGGCCCGGAATCACGGTGGACGAGTGGCATGCCCGTTGACCTTGCGACAGGAATCGAGGACACATGTCGAAGCCCGTTATCGTACGCCCGGCTGTCATGGAGGACGCCGACACGATGGTCCGCTTCAACCTGCGGATGGCCCTGGAAACGGAAGACAAGCAGCTCGACCCGGCGGTCCTGGCGTCCGGGGTGGAAGCCGTTCTGCGGGATCCGGCATTGGGCTTCTACCGGATCGCCGACGTGGAGGGGAAGGCCGTCGGCTCCCTGCTGGTGACATTCGAATGGAGCGACTGGCGGAACGGGATGTTCTGGTGGGTCCAGAGCGTGTATGTCACACCGGAACACCGCCGGCGCGGCGTGTTCCGGGCCTTGTATGAGGACGTGAGAAAGCAGGCGAAGTCGACCCCCCGGGTCTGCGGATGCCGGCTCTACGTCGAGCAGGACAACGCCGCGGCGCAGGCGACCTACGCCCGGCTCGGCCTGACCGAGACGAAATACCGGCTCCTGGAAGACATGTTCCCGCCATAGGCCTCCACGCTCAGGATGGGGACTTACTCCCCCTTCGGCTTCACCACGAGGCCGGTCTCGGCTCCATTCAGGCCGTTCGTTCCCGGGCCGAGACCGAGCGCACCCGCCGCATATGGCCCCAGTCCCTCGACAACGTTGCCTGCCATCATTATCCCGCCGCACCGGGCCAGGTATACGACCGCCTTCTGATCAATGCGATACGAGGCCCCGGTGTCGTCCGGTTTCTGCCGGTGGGTCTCGCGGAACCGGTTGCCGCGGATCGTCACGTTCCGCGCGGAGGCGACCACCAGGTTGACGCCGCGGATCCCCTTCCAGGTGTTGTTCTCGATAACGAGCCCCTCGAAGACCGTTGTCGCGCGGAACGCCCCCCCCTCGCCACACGTGATCGAGAGCGCCCCCGCCTGCGTCGACCACGGGGCCGGGCAGAAAAAGCCGCTCTCGACGATCGTGTTGCCGCGGAAGACGAGGTTGCGGATCCCGGCGGCCCCCTGCTCCCCCAGCTCGGGGCAGACCACCACCCCATGCGGCGTCGTCAGCGTGTTCCCCTCTACCAGGCCGTCGCCGGCCTTGATGAGGATGCGGCCGGGACTGTGAACCCGGTTCCCGCGAAAGGTGAAGTCGTTCCCCTGCCAGTCCGGGCTGTAAACGGACTGCCCCGCTTCCCAGGGCGGCTCGGCGACCAGTCTTGCCCGCACCCACCCGCCCTGGTTGACCTTCCATCTCGTCCACGGCTTCGCCTTGCCCAGCTTGTCGACGACGCCCGGATCGAGCCCGGCGTCCGTCGGCTGGGCCGGCTCGACCGAGACGATCTTCACCGCCGGCGCATCGAGCGATGCTTGCAGCCGATCGCCGGCCCGGAACGGGCAGAGATTGCCCCGCGGGGCAATCACGACGGATTCACCCGACCTCGCCAGGACGAGGTAAT
Source organism: uncultured Planctomycetia bacterium (assembly GCA_964445475.1). Taxonomy (GTDB): domain Bacteria; phylum Planctomycetota; class MHYJ01; order CAYUME01; family CAYUME01; genus CAYUME01. Next base: position 4,185 of record CAYUME010000291.1, on the reverse strand, counting down.
CCTGCGACTGGACGCTCCACGAGTCGTCACCGCAGTGCTCGATGACGCACGACTCCACCACCGGCCCCTTCCGCACGGTGGTGTGCAGGATACCGTCCCAGGAGGTCGTCAGGAGCCGCTCCTCCGTCGCACCGGCGGGCTTCGGGCCGGCGACGATGCGGACGCGCCGCAGCTGCGTCCCGCCCTCGCCGAAGGCCTCGACGATCCCCATGCCCGGGGCCGCATGGAGGGTGACGTCCTGGAGGACCATGCCGCCCTCGCAGTGCTCGAGCGTCAGCGCGTGGCAGACGCCGCCCGGGTCGTTCCCCGTGCTCAAGGACGCGAGGTCGCCGACCTTCGCCACGTCCCCGATCCCCTTGAGGCTCACGCGCACCAGGCCGGTCGTCCGCACCTCCGCGGTCGTCCCCCAGAGGAACGGCATGCCCTTCTTCCGGAACCGCGTCGCGGGGTCCACGACGTCGATGCGCGACCACGGCTCGACGGGATACCCGGCGTGGATGAGCACGTCGACCCATCCGCGGTCGTCCGCGACGGCGACGACCTGGCCCTGCGTCAAGGTCAGGGGATCGTAGTCGATCGTCAGCCCGCGGAGCGTGACGTTCCGGCACTCGCGGAATTCCAGCGCCCGGGTGCGCTTCGTGCAGACGAGCGTGACGCCGTCCGCAACGATCTCGAGGTCGCGGGCCTTCCGGACCGGGATGACGATGGCCTCCTTCGGCTCGGGAGCCATGCGGTAGGTGCCGGGCGGAAGAACGACCTTCGGCTTCCCCTCCGCGACGGCGGTCCGGATCAGCCCACGCAGGTCGGCGTCAGCGGCGCGGGCTGAGCCCGCGCCTGCACACAGGCCTGCGCACGCGATGAGAAGTCCAGGGAACGCAGGGCCACGCGTCATGGAGCTGTCCCCGAATCGAGGGGCGGGGCACCAGCCTGTCCGCCGGAGCCGCATCAGCATACGCCTGAGGCGAAGGCGGATCCCCGCCCGAGTCGCGCGAGGCCTTGTGACGGAGCGACTCGAGCGGCCACCCTCCTTCCACGGCTTCGGCGGGCAAGCCGGTGGGCCGCCCTCACATTACTTCACGACATTGTTCTGCTGCGTCACCTTCCCGCAGTTCTCCGTCTTCACCACCTCGTCCTGCGGCCGTGCGTTACGGGGCGACACGACGGTGTTGTTCTCGATCCTCAGCCCCTCGGTCGACGTGACCTCGATCGCCGGCATCGGGCAGTCGGTCATCGTGTTGCCCGCGACCGTGATGTTGTTGTGGGCGCCGGCGGGCGCCACCTTGCCCGTGATCAGCCCCTCCCCGCCGCGCGCGTAGACGAAGATGGGCCGCCCCCGGCAGCCGGTGATGACGTTGCCGCGGATCTCCACGTTGTTGGAGCTGCCGCTCTCGAGCCACCAGTATTCCGGCGAGACGAGGACCGCCATCATCCAACTCTCCGTGATCCGGTTGCTCAGGACCTTCCCGTCGCTCGCCTTGATCAGGATGCCGCGCGAGCGGTTGTATCCGAAGTCGCACCCCTGCACGAGGAAGCCGTTGCCCATCCGCCGGGCGGAGGCGATGAGCGAGCCCATCGGCATATCTACGGCGCGGTCGAGGGTGACCTGCCAGGCGTCGTTGCACCCGCGCGTCCGAAGCCCCTCGTCCATGCGCTGCTTCCGAATGAATTCGCGCTCCGCTTCGGTGATGTGTCCGCTGCGATCCACCGCGACGGCCTTCGCGTCCGGGTGCCGACGCCCGTCGTAGGCGAAGAGCTCGACGGGGTCTCCGACCGCGATGTTCATGCCGTGCTTGGCCAGCACCCGCAGCGCCGCCCCCTTGCACCCCGTTACCATGTGGTAGTCACCGCAGATGTTGATGCAGTCATCTCCCATGTACTTCGCGACGCAGTCGATGTAGGACGGCCCACGGATCGCGTGCTTGCTGTGGAAGGCGTCCGCGTCGAGCGACCGGAGCCGCGGGTCGGCCCGCCGGACAATGTCGGACGCCGCCGGGCGCCGGTCGATGCGGCACTTCTGGTAGAGGCTTCCGTCGCAGCCGACCTCGAGGAAGCCGAAGCAGTTGGAGGCGTAGAGATCGATGGACACGAGCCGGACGTTGACGTTGTTGCTGCACTCGACGGCATGGGCCGCGTTGCCGTGCGGGGCGAACTCGGAGCCGATCACGGCGAGATCGCCCACCTGCTCGGGGTCGCGGGCGCTCCCCCCGCCGCAATGGACGCGGATACGCCTCGGGTCGACCACCTCGACCCGCTGGGGATAGTGGTCCTCGCACCGCAGCGTGCGCGTGTCCGGCCGGAAGATCTCGTACTTGAAGGGGCGCGCCTGCTCGGCCGGGGGGTACCCCTCGAAGAGCTCGATCTCGTGGACCTTCTTGTCGTCGGACAGTTTGACGATCTTCCCCTGTGTGAACGGCAGCGGGTCGTAATCGATGACGAGTCCCCGGACGACGACGTTCCTGCAGTTGGCGACCGTCAGGGCCCGGGTCGTCTCGGTGCAGGTCATCTCGACGCCGTCGGCGAGAACCTGGACGTCCTGGAGGTCGCGCAGGACGAGGTGCTGGGCGTGCCGCGGCGTCACCCGGTACCGCCCGGGCGGCACGACGACACGCTGATTCCCGGCCTTCAGCTCTTTATCGAGGAACCCCTGAAGGTCGAAGTCCTTGGCGACATCGACCGGCCCGGCCTGCACGACCCCGGGGCTGAAGGCCAGGCAGCCGATCCATGCCAGGTTCGCGCATGTCCCCATAAGTGCCTCCACGGGTCCGGGACACGTCCAACTCTCACATGTCCGCCCGGCACCTTCCATTTCACGCGTCGTGGCCATGCCCCGAATAGGCAATCCCACAAAAAAATCGGGGCGCGTGCGACGCGCCCCGTTCCTTGTCGACGCCGTATCATCCGTCCGGGTCAGTCCTTCAGACCCGCCAGCCCCGTCTCCCACGCTTCGGCCTTCTTCATCACCTCGTCCCAGGTGACCTCCTTCCCCGCCGCGTACCCCGCCTCGCGGCCGAGGACGCAAGCGAGGTTGCTGCGGACCGACGGGGCGACGGTCGGGTTGTCGAAGACGCCCTTCGTGATCCGGTCGTGGAAGTCGGCGATGTTCGCCACCGTCCCGCTCTCGAACATGTTCCCGTCCTTCCGGTACTTCTCCTTCCCGTCGATCTCGCGGCTCTTGAAATAGGATCCGTAGTAGGTGCCCTCGGTCCCGTAGAAGCGGCAGAAGAGGTCGGCGTAGCCGCGGCCGAACTGGGTGCACATGAAGCTGACGTGGACGTCGCCGGGGAAGCGGAAGGTGACGTTGTAGTGGTCCCAGCAGTCGCCGACGTCGCGGCAGCCGCGCCCGCCGTACCCGCAGGCGGCGACGGGGGCCGCGTCGAGGACCCAGGTGCAGAGGTCGACGTTGTGGACGTTCTGCTCGACGAGGATGTCGCCGGAGAGGCGCTTGTCGAGACCCCAGGCGCGCATGCGCGCCTCGGGGTCGCCCGGCTTTTTCCGGAGGCCGTCGGCGCCGCCCCAGGGGATGCCGTTGGTGAACTGGCACTCGCCGCTGACGATCTTCCCGATGGCGCCGGCGCGGACCTTCGCCACCGACTCCCGCGTGCTCGGGTCGCTCCGCAGCTGGAAGTCGATGAGGTACGCCAGCTTCTTCTCCGTTGCCTTTTTCCCGCTCGCGCCGATGGAGAGGCACTGGGGAACGTCGACGGCGACGGGCTTGGCGAGGTAGGCGTGGAAGCCGGCCTCGACGACGGCGGCGGCCTGCTCGGCGCGGAAAAAGGGCGGGTTGATGACGGCGACGGCGTCGATCGCCCCCTTCCCCTTGTCGAGCAGCCGCTTGTATCCGCTGAGCCCCGTGAAGCGCATCGCCTCGTCGATGAGGGGCTGCTTGACGATCGCCATCGTGTTGTTCATGTCGACGGTCCGGTCTGCGAAGTAGTCGTGGCAGGCGACGAGCTGGTATCCGCCGTGCCGGGCGAAGAGCTTGGAGATCCACTGGCCGCGCCCGCCGCAGCCCAGGATGGCATAGCGGACCCGGGCGTTGCCCTGGAAGCCGCGGACGGTCTCCGGGCGCAGGAGGGTGACGCCGACCGCGGCCGCCGCGCCGCCGACGACCTGCCGCCGCCCGATCGCGTCGCTCGTGTTCGGGGTGCTCATCCCGGGCTCCTCATGAAATGGACCGCCGGCCTT
>CAYUME010000290.1:0-6430 GCA_964445475.1 uncultured Planctomycetia bacterium | reverse complement strand
TCGTCCGTCGCGAGGCCGGCGCGACGGGCGCACGGCTGGCCGTCGAAAACGACTGGCTCCTCGACGGGGCGAAGGTCCTTCGCGAGGAGGTCGCGATCGACGTCCACCCCGCGGCCGAGCCGGGGCGCGACATCGACTTCGACCTCGCCTGGACGGCCGTCGACAGGCCGGTCACGCTGCGCGGCGCGGAGGGGAAGAGCTACGGCGGCATCACGATCCGGTTCAACACGCGCCCCCAGGAGCCCGGCCGCATCCCCGAGAAGGACGTCCGCATCGCCGTGCCCGGCGGGGTGACGACGAAGGATCTCTCGATCGCGCGGCTGCCCTGGGCGGACCTGACGGCCCCCTTTCCGGGCGCCCCCGGCCGGAGCGGCGCGGCCCTCTTCGTGCACCCCTCCCATCCCGACCACCCGCCGACCTGGCTCACCCGCCACTACGGGTGCCTCTGTCTCGGTTGGCCGGGCATCGACGGTGGCACGCTCGAGCCGGGAAAGACCGTCCGGTGCCGGTACCGCGTCCGGGTGCACCGGGGCGACCCGACGGTCGAGTCGCTCGCGAAGGCCTACGCGACGTATGCGGAGGAGTCGAGATGAGGACGCGAAGGTCCCGGCTGGGGTCGATCCGCCGGCGCGCGGCGTGGTCGTCCATCGCGGAGATGCCGCGCGTCCCGGGAAACGGAGCGGGCACGGCATGCTGAATGCGGTTTCGGATCGGTCACCCTGTCCTGAACACTCTTTCCGGAGGAGGACGCCATGAGCCGCTGGTCCCGTCGCGAGATCCTCGATCGGTCGATGTGGGCCACGGCCGCCGCCCTGGCGGGTCCCTCCGCGCGCAGCGGCGCCCTTTTCGCCGCGGACGCCGGCCAGGCGCCCGGGCCGAACGAGATCCTGAACGTCGCGGTCGTCGGCGTGAAGGGGCGGGGCGGCAACCACCTCGGCGCCTTCCTCGGGATGAAAGATGTCCGCGTCACGGGCATCGTGGACGTCGACGCGCGGCAGGCCATCGTCGGCAATGCCCTGAAGCTGGTCGAGAAGAAGAACGGCAAGCCCCCGCGGTTCGAGCAGGACATCCGGAAGATGCTGGAGGACAAGGATCTCGACGCGGTCTCCATCGCCACGACCGACCACACGCACGTTCTCCTCGCGATCTGGGCGATCCAGGCCGGCAAGCATGTCTACGTCGAGAAGCCGGTCAGCCACAGCATCTTCGAGGGGCGGCAACTGGTGAAGGCGGCGCGGAAGTACAAGCGCATCTGCCAGGTCGGCCACCAGTGCCGGTCCTCGAAGGGGATCCAGGACCTGATGGCCTTCCTCCACGGGGGCAAGCTCGGGAAGGTGAAGCTCGCCCGGGGCCTCTGCTACAAGCGGCGCGGGAGCATCGGGAAGAAGGCGGACGAGGCGCCTCCCGAGGGCGTGAACTACGACCTCTGGCTCGGCCCCGCCCCCTACCGGCCCTACAACCCCAACCGCTTCCACTACAACTGGCACTGGTTCTGGGACTACGGCAACAGCGACATGACGGCCCAGGGCGTCCACCAGATGGACATCGCCCGCTGGGGCCTCGACAAGCGGGAATTGGCCCGGCGGGTCATGTGCCTGGGCGGCCGGCTCGGCTACGAGGACGACGGGGAGGTCCCCAACACGGAGATCGCGTGGTACGACTACGGGGACTGCGAGCTGATCTTCGAGACGCGCGGGCTCGACACGGACGCCTACAGCATCGACCCGGCCGGCAAGGACAAGCAGAAGGAGGCCCGGATCGGCGTCGTCTTCCACTGCGAAGGCGGGACCGTGGTCAACCCGAGCTACACGGGGGCCGTCGCCTTCGACCCGGACGGGAAGGTGATCCAGAGCTTCGGCGGGCGCGCGGAGGACCACTTCGGCAATTTCCTCGGCGCCATCCGCAGCGGCCGGCACGAGGACCTGGCCTGCGACATCGAGGAGGGGCACCTCTCGGCCTCGCTCTGCCACATGGGGCAGATCTCCTGGCGGCTCGGGCAGAAGCAGCCCCTCGCGCAGGACAAGCCCTTCGGCGACATCGCCGCCGCCAACGAGGCCTTCGACCGGATGCGCGCGCACCTGAAGGAGCAGAAGGTCCTGCCCGACGCGACGCAGATCCAGGTCGGGCCCCTGCTCACGATGGACCCGAAGTCCGAGCGGTTCACCGGCAACGACAAGGCCAACGGCGACCTGCTCATGAAGCGCGAGTACCGGAAGCCGTTCGTGGTGCCCGACGAGGTGTGATGCGGCCCGGCCGGCAGGCGAGGGAACGACCGGAACCGATCGGGAGGCAGCCCATGCACATCCGGCTGACGAGACGCCAGGCCCTCCGTCGCCTTGCCGGCGCGGGGGCCGCGGCTGTCGCCGCGCCGTCGGTGATCCCGGCTGGCGTCCTCGGCGCCGACGCGCCCTCCAACCGGGTCGGCGTCGGGATGATCGGCATCGGTCGGCAGGCCTTCCAGGTCAACATGCGCCAGTTTCTCGGCATGCGCGACGTCCAGATCGTTGCCGTCTGCGACGCCGACGCGTGGCGGATGGAGGAGGGGCGGAAGAAGGTCGAGGACCACTACGCGAAGCAGCAGCCGTCGGGCGCCTTCTCCGGCTGCGCCGCCGTCCGCGACTGGCGCGACCTCCTCGCCCGGAAGGACGTCGACGCCGTCATGATCTCCACCCCCGACCACTGGCATGCCCCCATGGGGATCGCGGCGGCCGAGGCGGGAAAGGACGTCGCGCTGGAGAAGCCGATCACACGGACCGTCGGCGAGGGGCGGGCGATCGCGGAAGCGGTGAAGAAGGCGCGCCGCGTCTTCCGCGTCGACAGCGAGTTCCGGTCGAGCCGGCACCTCCACCGGCTGGCCGAGCTCGCCCGGAACGGCGTCCTGGGCCGGGTGTCCGCCGTCGAGGTCGGCGTGCCCGACGAGGGGATCGAGGACGACCGGGCCAGCCCCCCGGCGACGCCCGAGCCGGTCCCGCCCGAGCTGGACTTCGAGGCCTGGCTCGGCGCCGCGCCGAAGGTCCCGTACACCCATCACCGCGTGCACACCCCGAAGAACCTCGGCGCGCGCCCCGGCTGGATGCGGATCCTCGACTACTGCGACGGGATCATCACCAACTGGGGGACCCACTTCCTCGACACCGCCCTCTGGTGCCTGGACGCCGAACGGACCGGTCCTGTCGCGATCGACGCGACGGGCGAGTATCCGCCCGCCGCCAACCTCTGGAACGTCCTGAAGTCCTTCTCGGTCGACTACCGCATGGCGGACGGGCGGTCCGTGCGCTACCTCATGCAGACGCCGAAGACCCGCGTCGCGGCGGCCTACGTCCGCGTCGTGGGCGAAAAGGGGGCGATCCTGGCGACCGTCATGAAGGACGAGATCCAGGCGGAGCCGGCGTCGCTCCTCGACGCACCCCTGCCCGGGGACGCCGTCCGGTTTCCCCTCAAGAGCGACAAGCAGGATTTCATCGACGCGGTCAAGACGCGCGGACGCACGCTCGAGGACGAGGAGGTCGGGCAGCGGGTCACGTCGATGTGCCATCTCGGCCATATCGCCATCCGGCTGGGGCGGAAGCTGACGTGGGACCCGGCGGCGGAGCGGTTCGCCGGCGGAGGGGCCGACGAGGCGAACGCCTGGCTCGACCGGCCGATCCGGTCGCCGCGCCCGTCCTGATCCGGCGGTGGACCTGCGCCGGCTAGGCCGGTCCTGGCGGTCATCCCCTGTCCGCGGGGGTAATCTTTTTGCCGATGCGGGTTGCTTTTTCCACGCAACCGTGTACCATAGGTAGACGAATCATCATTATGTGTACCATATGTAGATCATCGGTTCGTCGCGTGGAGGGGCGGACGTGGATCTCAACCTGAAAGACCGGGTGGCGGTGGTGACCGGGGGAGGGCGGGGACTCGGCCGCGCCATCGTGACCGCCTTTGCCGCCGAGGGCGCCCGCGTCGCCTTCAGCTACCGGAGGGACGTCGGGGGGGCCGACGGGCTGGTGCAGGAGATCTCCCGGCTTCACGGCGCGAAGGTCGTCGCCGTCAAGGCGGACGTCGCCGTCCCGGGGTCGGCGGTCGATCTCTTCGAGCGCGCGGAGCGCGAATTCGGGCCGGTCGACGTCCTGGTGAACAACGCCGGGGTCTGGACGAAATCCTCCGTCCGGGACCTGCCGGAGGCGGACTGGCGGCGCGTCCTGGACGTGAATCTCACGGGCCCCTTCCTGACCTGCCGCGAAGCGGTGCGCCGGTGGCTCGGCGCCGGGCGGCGCGGTCGCATCGTGAACGTGACCTCCCAGGCGGCCGTCCACGGCGCGACGACCGGTCATGCCCACTACGCGGCAGCCAAGGCGGGGCTGGCGAACTTCACGATCTCGCTCGCCCGCGAAGTGGCTGCCGCCGGAATCGCCGTCAATGCGGTCGCTCCGGGATTCATGAGCACCGGGATGGTCGAGGGCGCCGTGGCGCGGGACCTGGAGCGGACGCTGGCGCGCATCCCGCTCGGCCGCATGGCGGATCCCGCCGAGGTGGCCGACGCGGTCCTTTTCCTGGCCTCGGAGCGCGCGAGCTACGTCACGGGCGCGTCGCTGGACGTGAACGGCGGGATGGTGATGCGGTGACCGCGGCTCCCGGGCGGGGCGCGGACGATCGGAACGCCGAAAGGGGCGCACGATGCTGACGACGCTGGCGGCCGTGCTGGCGAAGGCCCGGGCGGGCCGCTATGCCGTCCCCGCCTTCGACTGCGTCGAGGACGTCATGGTCCGGACGATCCTCGAGACGGCGGAGGCCTGCGGGGCGCCGGCGATCCTGATGGGACTCGTCGGCCCCGACCTCGCGGGGAACGGATGGGACTACATCCCCCGCGTGGTGCGCGCCGTGGCGGACCGCCACCGGGTCCCCGTCGCCCTCCATCTCGACCACGCGACGACGCTCGACGAGATCCGCCGCGGCGTCGAGGCGGGATACACGTCGGTCATGATCGACGGGTCCCGCCTGCCGTTCGGCGGGAACGTGGCGATCACCCGCGCGGCGGTCGAGATCGCGAGGCCCCTCGGCATCAGCGTCGAGGGCGAGCTCGGTGCCGTCGGCGGCAGCGACGTCGAGGAGCGGCAGCGCACGGAGTCGGTCCTCACGCGATCCGACGAGGTGCGGCGGTTCGTGGCCGAGACGGGCGTGGATGCCCTGGCCGTCTCGATCGGGACCGCCCACGGCATCTACCGGACCGCCCCGCAGCTCGATCTGGTCCGGATGGCGGAGCTCGACGCGGCCAGCCCGGTTCCGCTCGTGCTCCACGGCGGCTCGGGGACCCCCGACGACCAGATCCGGGAGGCGATCCGGCGTGGCATCACCAAGGTGAACGTCTATGCCGAGCTGCGGATGGCGATGGGGGAGGGGCTGAAGCAGTCCGCCGCAGCGCTGTCGCGGCCCGATCCGCTGCCGCGCGAGCTCTTCGGCCCGGTCCGCAGAGGCCTGGCCGCCGTGGTCGAGCGCAAGATCGACGTGTGCGGCGCGAGGGGGCGGTGCGCGTGACCGGGGAGCCGTGCGGGGGAGTCTGCCGGGTGGCGGGAGCCAGGCAGCCGGGTGGAAAGGTCTGGGACATGAGGCTCCTCGCGATCAGTGACGCCTACATCCCCGAAGGCCCCATGCGGGACGGCCTGGGCGGCCTGGCCCGGCACGGGATCGAGGTCGAGGTGCGCCACTGGCCCCATGCGGCGCTCGCCGACCTCCAGCGGGACAACCTGGCGATCGAGCAGGGAGGGCCGGATGCCGTCGCGTTGCCGCCCGACGTGATGCGGGGCCTGGATGCGTTCGATCTCGTCGTCACGCAGTTCGCGCCGATCGGGTCGACGTTCCTCGCGTCGGCGGTCCGGCTTCGCGTCATCGGCGTCCTCCGGAGCGGGCTGGAGAACGTGGAGGTGGTGTCCGCGACGCGGCGGGGCATCGCGGTGCTCAACACGCCCGCGCGGAACGCACAGGCTGTCGCGGAGTGCGCGATCGGGCTGATCCTGGCGGAGACCCGCAACCTGGCCCGGGCGCATGCCAGCCTGCAGGGCGGCGAGTGGCGGCGCCGGTTCCCCAACAGCGAGGCGATCCCCGAGCTCGCGGGGAAGACCGTCGGGCTCGTCGGCTACGGCGCCGTGGCGCGCATCGTGGCGCGCATCCTGGACGCGTGGGGCTGCCGGATCCTGGCCAGCGATCCCTGCGCGAGGGGCGACGCGACGCCGGCCGCGCTCGTCCCGTTGCCGCAGCTGCTGGCCGAGTCGGACGTCGTCTCGCTGCACGCCCGGTACGCGCCCGAGACGCACCACCTCCTGGGCGAGGCGGAGCTGGCCCGGATGAAGCCGTCCGCGGTCCTCGTCAACACGGCGCGCAGCGCCCTGGTGGACGAAGCGGCGCTCGTCCGCGCGCTCCGGGAGCGGAGGATCCAGGGGGCGGCGCTGGATGT
>CAYUME010000289.1:4502-6437 GCA_964445475.1 uncultured Planctomycetia bacterium | reverse complement strand
CTGCGGTGTTCGCGTGACTAGTCTTCGTCGCCGCCGGGCGTCGCCAGCCGGAGCACGTGCTGTGCGTACCGGGCGAAATGGCCCGAGAGCCCGCCGGCGGACTGCTCGAGGATCTTCCGGCCCCGCCCCTGGCTGTCGCCGGCGTGGACCAGCATGCCGGCCACCAGGAGCTCCTTGAAGGACGCGTTGAGACTGGAGTCCGGCTTGGTCGTGGCGACGTCTCGTGAGGTCCATTGGCCCTGTTTCGGGTCGGCGGCCGCGGCCTGCGCGTGACCGGCGAATCCCGGCTCGTCCAGGAGCCGCGCCAGCGGCGCCGCCGCGGCCGCCGGGCCCCGGTGCCGGTGCAGCGCCACGGCCGCGGCGATGAAGTGGGAGAGCTCGCTGCCGGGTTTCAACTGGGCGATCTTGCCGACGATGGCGTCCAGCCCTTCCGGCGCCCCGCCGAGCCCGAGCGCGATGACCAGCCGGTCCAGCGCGCTGAAGGTGTTGTCCGACTCCCGGTGCGAGGTGAGGCCGTATCCCGCGTCCCACCCCGGCGCGTCCCGGACGGCGGCGGCCAGCGTCGGGGTGCCGGTCCGGTCGCCGAGGACGCCGAGGATCCGGGCGTAGACCCGCTTCCGGTCGGCGTCTGCGGCCGCCTCGTGCGCTTTCCGGAGGAGGGGGAGGGCCTGGTCGGGGTGGGCCATGACGACGGCGAGGCTGAAGATGGCGGGATCCGCGACGGTGCGGCTCTGCTTGATCTCGCCGCGGAGGGCGCCGACGTCCTCGACCGCCTTCCGGACGGCCTCGGGAGGCATCGGGCAGGAGTCCCGGTCCGTCAGCACGCGGGGCTCGAGGACGCCCCGGTCGACCAGCCGTTTCTGCAGCGCCTTGACGTCGACGGCGCGGGTGCGGCCGCCGAGGGCGGCCGCCATCGCCGCCGCCGTGCCCGCGGCGTAGCCCTGGTTCTGCAGGTCGGCCTGCATCCGGATCAGCGTCATGGCGTCGCGCTCCGCGCCCGCGCCCAGCCCGGTCACCAGGATCCCGTCGAGCCCCTTCGGCAGCAGGCTGCGGTAGGGGAGGTCGACGTCGAAGGCCGGCCCCTTCATGTCCTTGACCAGCAGCATGGGCGAGGTGGGGAATGCCGCGGCGTCGAAGTTGCTCCGGTGGTGGCTGATCGTGTCGGGGAAGGCGCGGTGGCTCAGGATATCGGGGGTGGCCAGCATGAAGTCGGCGACGACCCGCCGGCGCTCGCGGGAGTCCAACAGCTGGCCCGCGTCGTACGTGGTCTCCGGCTTCATCCGGGCGCGGCACCACGCCATCAGGTGTGCAATGTCCTGCACCCGGGTATCGTCCACCAGGGCGAAGCAGGTGTTGTTGACGTTGTCGCCGAGGTTGCGGTGCGGGTAGCCCGCCAGCTGGACCGAGAGCATCCCGCCCGGCGCGACGCCGTACCGGGTCTCCGCGCCGGCGGCCTCCGCGACGTCGGCGTTCCCCGTCGCGTCGACGACCGTCCGGGCCAGGACGACGCCGCGGCCGAAGGGGGTGGCCACGACGACGCCGGAGACCCGTCCCGCGTCCGCGACGGCCCCGCACCCGAAGGAGCCGAGCCAGAGGTCCGCGCCGGACTTCAGCAGCTCGCGGCGGAGCCACTCCGCCTTCTGGACGACGTTCCAGCCGTCCTTTTTCGAGCCTTCCCACCGGTTGCGACCGCCGATGGCCTCCTCGACCTCCTTCGTGAATCCGCCGCGCATGCCGTACCAGTAGGAGCCGATCAGGCCGGCGGTGCCGACGCCGCCCAGCTCGTCCAGGTATTCCACGACGAGCGTCCGGGCGCCGTTCCGCGCCGCCGCGATGCCGGCCGGGGCGACGGCCGTGCCGCCGCCGACCACGCCGACGTCGTAGCGGCCCCCGACGGGGAGGGCCTGGGTCCCGGCGCGGACGCCGCCCGCCGGG
>CAYUME010000289.1:0-4492 GCA_964445475.1 uncultured Planctomycetia bacterium | reverse complement strand
GGCCCGGGCATCGTCGTCGGCACGAGCCGCGCGCGCATCACCGACAACGACGTCAGCCTCCTGCTGCGCAGTCGCTGGACCAGCTCGAGCGTCGCGGGGCTCGCCGATCGTCACCGGCGTCGTGGGCTCCGCGGGACCCTGCGCGGGGCGGACGTCCGTCGCGCGGGGTCGACGGGCCGCCTCCTGCGCGGCGGACTCACCCACCAGGCTGCCGACGGCGAGGGCGGCGAGCGGGCGGACCAGCTCCGTCTGCGCCTCGGCGCTGACGTCCGCGCAGAGGCCGAGGACGAAGAGGCCGGTCCTGCCCCGGGGGCGGAACGCGCCGGGGTCGATCCCCGCCGCGCCGGGCCAGGGGCCCTCGACGCGCGCCTCCCCGATCACGGTGTCCGACGGGTAGACGGTGGCGTACTCGGCGCAATCGACCATCCCCGGGGCGCAGACGCGGTTGCGCAGGTCCTGCTCCGCCCGGGCGAACGCCGCGTAGCCGTCGTCGGCCAGCGGCATCCGGGCGACGTAGGCGTGGACCGGGAAGGGGGGGGTGCTTTTGTTGCGGGAGGGGTTCCGGTAGGAGATCTCCAGCGTGCGGCCGGAGAGGCCGAGCCCGGACTGCAGCGTCCCGCCCACCACGATGAAGTGGAACTCCGTCTCGCCGGGCGCGAACGGGCGGAAGCGGGCGCCCGATTGGCGAGCGAGCAGCGCACGGGGTGTGGCGTCGATGACGGTCTTCGCCCGGATCGCGAGGCGGCCGCTGCGGCTGGCCGCGACCACGCCGGCGGGGCGGCCCGCATCGTCGACGAGCAGGTCCGTGGAGGGGCACCCGGTGAGGAACCGCACGCCGCGCGCGAGCAGGGCCTGGTCGAGCGCGCGCTTGACCGTGAAGGGGGTCGTTACGCGGCTGTCCGGGAAGAGACTCCGGGCGAGGTCGGAATCCGGCTTCTCGCCCTCCTCGATCCAGAGGCGCTGGCGGCCGCAGAGGTCGTCGCCCAGATAGGGGCGCGGGGCGAGCAGGACCACCTGCGCGCCGCGCCCCGCCGCGGCGCAGGCGGCGGCGACGGCGGCGCTCGAGCCGCCTGCCACGACCACATCGGCTTCGGCCAGCACCGGGATGTCGCGGAACGGGGCGACCACCCGCTCCGGGCGTGGGGCCTCGGCCTTCGGCGCGTCCTCCGCCGCCAGCCGGCCGCAGGCCAGCGCGAGCGGCAGCAGCATCGCGGCAAGCCGTCTGTTCATGCGATCCGGTCTCCTTCGGGTCCCGCGAGTAATGGTCCTATTGGAGCCCGATTATAACGTTTATCCTGACAAAAACACTCCGCGGGGCGACGGGGGGGCAGGCGGGATGGAGGACGGCGAGGGGGGCGTCAAGGCCCTTCGGGGCGGAGTACGTCACGGAAAGGCGCCACACGTCATCAGCCGGCGCTGCTCCAGGACGCGAGGGGGCACCCGCCGTCACCTCACGGCGACTCCTTCCCCACCAGGCAAATCACCTGTGACCCCGTCGGGTAGTAAACAAACCGCCCTGCCGTGGAAACGATCCCCCGGGCGGGGCCGTGCCACTCGTTGACGATGCCGTAGGGTTGGTTGGCCTGCTTCGCCTTCTCGAGGCCCCCCTGGCTCTCCCACCCGAAGTTCGCGGGGCCGTAGAAGCCGCCGTAGCTGTCGCGCTTGCCGAAAAGGCTCCGGCACCGGCCGTCGGCGAATTGCATCGAGCCGAGGAAGCCCTGGTGGGTGCAGAGGAGGAGGTCCGGCGAGCAGGAGAGCGCCTGCGTCTCGTCACCGATGGTGTTGAAGCTCGCCCACGGCATGTCCTTCGCGCCGGCGGGCCGGCCGGGCTCCTTCGACGGGTGCCCGTGCCCGACGAGCGCCACGCGGCCGGTCTTCAGGTCGAGCCGCCCGACGCCGGTGTACGGCCGGACCTCGCCCCCGCCGTCCCAGACGCCGTAGGCGGAGCGGCAGAGGACGAAGACCTCGCCCGTCTTGAGGTTCACGCACGGCGGCGACGGCGGGTCGTGGAGACCCGCGGTGTAGAGGATCGGCGCGACCCAGGGCTCCTTCCCGTCCTTCACGCGAAAGGAAAAGAAGGTCTGGTCGTGCGGGCTTGCCCTGAGGTGCGCGAGGATCGCCTCCTGTTCCTTCGCCACGTCGTCCGGCGTGCCGGGGATGTAGCGTTTCTCCCGTCCCGTGACGCCGGTGCGGGCGACCAGCAGGTTGTCGTGCTCGCCGAGCGCGGCGTGGAAATGCTTTGCCGGATTGGTCGTGACGAGGGCGAGGCCGCCGACGATCACCGGGAAATAGTCGCGGAGGCTGAGGCCGGGGAGCTTGCGCGACGACCAGGCCAACGTCCCGTCCTTCACGTGGAGGCAGTAGACGTGCATGTCCTCCGAGCCGAAGACGACGCGCGTGCCGTCTTCGGTGACCGAGGCGGTCTGGAGGATGCGGTCTCCGGTCCGGAAGGTCCACGCGGGCTTGCCGTCGGCGGCCCGGACGGCGTAGAAGACGCCGTCGCGGGCGCCGGCCAGGACGAGGCCGGCGTGGACGACGGGCGAGGTCCAGAACCCCTCCCCCGCCTCGAAGCGCCAGAGGGGTTTGCCGGTGTCCGCCGCGACCGCGTAGAGCGCCCGGTCCATCGCCCCGAAGTAGAGGACGCCGTCGTCGGAGTCGGGCCTGCTCGTCGAAGCCCCGGCATAGGCGGGCGAGTGGCCGATGGGGCCTCCGGCCTGGAACGTCCACTTCTCCCCGCCGGTGGCGGCGTCCCAGGCGTGCATCGTGCCGGCGTAGGTGCCCAGGAAGGCCAGGCCGCCGCCGACGATGACCTCGCAGCGGGGGCCGGCGAGCTCCTTCCAGAGCTCCCGGCGCCACGCGAGCTTCAGCTCGCCGGACGGGAACGTCGGATGGAAGCCGGAGCGGGTGAGGTCGCCGTGGAGGGTGGGCCAGTCGCGGCCGTCGTTGCGCGCCGGCTCCTGGGGGACCGCCGCGAGGGCGCAGGCCAGCCAGGCCGTCGTGACCACGAGCGATCCCATGACGGGCCTCCCGGGCGGGCGCCGCCGCACGCCCCGTCGCCGGACGACGGCTGTTCTGTTTGTATACTGAAATACACACGGGTGTATGTCAGTATACAAATCATTTCGTTTTCGGCTCCGGCGGGGCGAGCGCGGTGCGGAAGGGGTCGCGCAGGCCTTTCCACGTCCACGTTCCGGCCTTCGGGATCTCCACGCTGATGTCGAGGGAGAGCTCGACCTCGACGCTGTTCTCGGCGGTCACGAGGCCCACCCAGAGCGCCCCCTCCTTGGCGCGGAAGGCGACGATCTCCGGGGCGGCGTTCTCGCCGGTGATCTTTTCCGCGTCGAGCTTCCAGGAGGTCTTCGTGACCTTCCGTTTGCAGAACCCGCGGTCGCGGCTCTTGTCGGAGACCTTGACGACCACGGTCGCCTCGGGCTGGGCGGGCTCGTTATTCGCGTCGGTGAACCGGAGCTTGAGGAAGGCCGTGTCGCCGCTGTACTTGAGGTTGCGCGAGCTGCCGGCGGACCGGAACGTGCCGCTCACCCACTCGAGGCCGTCGACGAAGATCCCGAAGGGGGCGGCGGGCTGGGCGGCGGGGGGCTCGGCGGGGCCCGGGGGCTCTTTCGCGGTCGGCGCGCCGGCCGCGGGGACGGCCGGGGGGACGGCCACGACGGCGATCCTCCCGCGGACGGCGGTCGCGGGGAGCCCCTCCTCCTGCGCGTTGCGCTCCGCGTCAAAGGGCTCCGCGGGGGGGGCGGGAAGCTCGCGGCCGATAACGGAGGCCGTGAACGAGTCGATCGGCGGGCACTCGGGGATGCGCCAGAGGAATTTCGCCGCGGCGCCGGGGGGGATCGCGCCCGCCAGCCGGCGCGAGGCGGACTTCACCTCCCGGCCGGCCCGGTCGACGAAGGCGAAGGTGATGGCGACCTCGCCCGCGTGCGCGGCGCGCCCGTTGCGGACCTTGCCCGTGACGAGGAGATCGCCGTCGGAGCAGCGCAGGAAGAGGCACTCCCCCACCTCCAGGCGGGGCTCCTTCGTGAAGTCGTTCCCGGCCGTGGAGACGAAGCCGGTGGTCCAGACGAGGGCGGGGACAACGCGGCGGAAGGCGGGGGCGTCGGCGATCGTGACGAGGAAGGCCTGCTCGGTCCCGGGGTCGACGGCGCCGTTGTCGAGGCGGGCGACCGCGGAGGCGACGAAGGCGCCGGCGTCGTCGACGAGCCGGACGCGGAGGGTGGCGTCCTGGGACTGGCCCGCGCCGGCGTTCTTCACGACGACGTGGAGCTTGAGGGGGCCGGGGGCGGCGGCGGGGCGCTCGTCCTCGCACGTGAGGAGCTGGAGGTCGGCGCCGGGAGGGGGCTGCTGGGCGGAGGCGGAGGGGGTGTGCAGAAGGAAGGCGCCGGCGAGGAGGGGCGTGAGCGGCAAAAGGCGAAAGGGATAACAAGGCGTGGAGGGGGTCGTGTGGAGCGTGGAGCGTACAGTGTGCAGCGTGGCGTGT
>CAYUME010000288.1:0-6449 GCA_964445475.1 uncultured Planctomycetia bacterium | reverse complement strand
GCCACCATCGCGGACAACGTCGGCGACAACGTGGGCGACGTCGCCGGCATGGGCGCCGACCTCTACGAGTCCTACTGCGGTTCCATCCTCGCCACCGCCGCCATCGGGTACGCGGTCGCCGAGAACTTCGGGCTCGGCCCGATGCAGCAGCTGCTGCTCGTCATGCTCCCGATGATCATCGCCGGGGTCGGCAACATCTTCTCCGTCGTCGGCATGTACGCGGTCCGGACGGAGGAGCAGGCGTCGCTGAAGGTCCTGATGGCCGCGCTCTTCAAGGGGATCAACCTGAGCACGGCGCTGATCGTCGCCGGCTCCGCGGGCGCCTGCTGGTACTTCCTGGGGAGGCCGGAGGCGGGCATCGCCTCCACGCAGTTGAGCTGGTACGGCGTCTGGGGCGCCATCGTGGTCGGCCTTGTCGCCGGCTGGATCATCGGCAAGGCGACCGAGTACTACACCTCGAACGAATTCAAGCCCACGCAGGGCATCGCGAACCAGTCCAAGACGGGGCCGGCCACGGTGATCATCGACGGGCTGGCGGTCGGGATGGTCTCCACCTGGGTGCCGGTGATCGTGGTCCGCATCGGCATGCTCCTCGCCTTCGCTTTCACGGGGGGCTTTGCGAACCCGATCGTCGGCCTCTACGGGATCGCGATCGGCGCGGTCGGCATGCTCTCGACGCTGGGCATCACGCTGGCGACGGACGCGTACGGACCCATCGCCGACAACGCGGGCGGGAACGCCGAGATGAGCCACCAGCCGGCGTTCGTCCGGCAGCGGACGGACGCGCTCGACTCGCTCGGCAACACGACCGCGGCGACGGGCAAGGGCTTCGCGATCGGCTCGGCGGCGCTGACGGCGCTCGCGCTGCTGGCCGCCTATGTCGAGGAGGTCCGGATCGGCATCTGGCGGATGGCGGAGGCCGAAGTGGACAAGGCCTCGGCCCAGGTGGTGACCGTCTACGAGGAGAAGTCGAAGCAGGAGATGCAGGTCAAGGACCTCGGCCACGGCTTCTACGGCGTCCGCGATCCGCAGCTCAAGGGGGACGCGGCCGTCCGGAGCTACATCCAGATCGGGACGACCGAGGGCAAGGCCGGGAAGGAGATCCCCCACGTCGTGGTCGGCCGGTACGCGACGCTCGACCATTTCATGACCTTCTACCGGGTCAACCTCATGAACCCGAACGTCCTGATCGGGGCCTTCCTGGGGGCGATGATGGTCTTCGTCTTCTGCGCCCTCACGATGAAGGCGGTCGGCCGCGCGGCGGGCCGGATGGTGGAGGAGGTCCGGCGCCAGTTCCGGGAGAAGCCGGGGATCATGGCGGGGACGGACGAGCCGGACTACGCCTCGTGCGTGGCGATCTCGACCAAGGGTGCCCAGCGCGAGATGATCTTCCCCTCGTGCCTGGCGATCGCCACCCCGGTCTTCGTCGGCCTGGTCCTCAACGTCGCCGGCGTCATGGGCCTCCTGGTCGGCGGCCTCAGCTGCGGGTTCGTCGTCGCCGTCATGATGGCCAACTCGGGCGGCGCCTGGGACAACGCGAAGAAGTGGATCGAGTCCGGCCAGCTCGGCGGGAAGGGCTCGCCCTGCCACAAGGCCGCCGTCGTGGGCGACACGGTCGGGGATCCCTTCAAGGACACCTCCGGTCCGTCGCTGAACATCCTCATCAAGCTGATGTCGATGGTCTCGGTTGTTTTCGCCGGGCTCGTCGTGAAGTACAGCCCCATGATCCAGAACCTGCTGGGGCTCAACTAGGCCGGCACGGGATTGACGGGGCGACAGACCCCGACTACAATGGGCGCGGCCGTCCGGACGGGCGGCCGCGCCTTTTTCGTCCCGGGGGACGGGCGGCCCGCGCCGCCCGCGGGACGCGCTGGGGCCTAGGTCAGGAGGACGACTTGCCGACCCCGATCCGCACCGCCCGCCAGTTGGCCATCGCCTGCGCCCGACTCGCCGCGGACATGAAGGCGCTGAACATCGTGATCCTCGACGTCGGGTCGTTCCTCCAGCTCACCGATTACTTCGTGATCGCCACCTGCACGAATCCCCGGCAGCTCCGGGCGACCGCCGAGGAGATCATCCGGGAGCTCAAGCAGCAGGGGATCCGGCGCCTCGGCGAGGAGGGGAAGGGCGACGCCCACTGGCTCCTGATCGACTTCGGGGACGTCGTCGTGCACCTGTTCGAGCCGGATCGGCGGGGCTTCTACGACCTCGAGGGGCTCTGGGCGGACGCCAAGCGGGTCTCGTGGGGGCGGCGGGCGAAAACGAAGGGGTAGGTCGGCCGGGACCTCGGCCGTCCCCCGTTGAGGCTTGAGACTCCGCCGCACCGCGGCGGGAACGCTTTGCGTCACGGATCCCGGCTCGGCGCCCACCCATGAAACTCCTCATCGCGCGGTGGCTCTCTCCTTTTCAGGCGGTGCTGGCCGAGGCGCTCGGCGAGCCGGCGACGGGCCTCGATCCGGCGACGCTGCTGGGGCCCGCGCGGGACCCGAAGCACGGGGCGGTCTCCAGCGGCGTCGCCTTCCGGCTGGCGAAAGGGCTGAAACAGCCCCCCCTCGAGGTCGCCCGGCGCGTGGCGGAGGCCTGTGCCGCGCGCGCGGCGGCGTTCCCGGGCCTCGCGCGCGTCGAAGCCACGCCCCCCGGCTACGTCAATTTCGCCGCAGCGCCCGCCTTCTACGCGGAGCTCGTCCGCGACATCCTCCGCGCCGGCCCCGACTTCGGCCGCTCGGACCTGGGGCGGGGCCAGCGGATCAACCTCGAGTTCTGCTCGGCCAATCCCACCGGCCCCCTCCATGTCGCCCACGGACGCCAGGCGGCGGTGGGCGACTGCCTGGCCGCCCTCCTCGCCTTCGCGGGGCACGAGGTGGTCCGCGAATACTATTGGAACGACACCGGGAACCAGGTGAAGCACCTCGTGGCTTCCGTCTGTGCGCGGGGCCGGCAGCTTCGCGAGGGGCTGCCCACGGACGGGCCGATCGGGTTCGAGGGCGGATATTCCGGTTCCTACATCACGGATCTGGCGCGCGCGCTGATCGAGGAGGGGGGGGCGGAGGCCGTCGCCGAGCCGCCGGGCGGTCCCGAGGCCCCCTCGCCCCTTCGCGAAACGGTCGTGCGTCGCATGAAGGCCCTCATCCTCGACGACCTCGCGGCCTTCGGCGTGCGGTATGACGTGCAGACCAGCCAGGAGGAGCTGGAGCGATCGGGGAAGGTGGCGGCGCTGATCGACGCGTTCCGCCAGGCCGGGCTTGTCTACGAGAAGGACGGCGCCCTCTGGTTCAAGGCCCAGGACTTCGGTGACACGCAGGACTGGGTCCTGGTCAAGGGCGACGGGGCCTACACCTACCGCGCGCCCGACTACGCCTACCACCGGGGCAAGTTCGAGCGCGGGTTTGCGCGCGTGATCGACCTCTGGGGGCCGGACCACCACGCCTACGTCGGCTCGGTCCGGGCGGGGCTCCAGGCCATGGACGCCGGCTGGGCGGAGCGATTCCAGGTCCTCCTCGTGCAGTTCTGCAAGATGATGCGCGGCAAGGAGGAGGTGAAGATGAGCAAGCGGGGGGGGACGTTCGTGACCCTCCGCGAGGTGATCGACGAGGTGGGGGCGGATGCCGCCCGATTCTTCTTCGTCCTGCGCCGGATCGACAGCCACCTCGCCTTCGACCTGGAGCTGGCGAAGGCGCAGAAGAGCGAGAACCCCGTCTTTTACGTCCAGTACGCGCATGCGCGCATCGCGTCGGTGCTGCGGAAGGCGCAGGAGCAGTTCGGCCCGGAGCCGGCCGACGGGACGGACGGGGTCCCGCCGGGCGCGGAAGAGGCGGTTCTCCTCCAGGTGGCGGGCCGGTTCCCGGATGTCGTGGAGCGGGCGGCCGCGGAGCGGGAGCCGTACGTCGTCACCGAGTTTCTCCTGGCCCTGGCCGCCGCCCTCCAGAGCTACTACCAGCGCGGGGACAAGGAGGAGCAGTTCCGGATGCTGCACCCTGACGCCGGGATCCGGCGGATGCGGCTGTCCGCGGCGCGTGCCGTGCAGGCCGTCCTCCGCAACGGGCTCGCCCTGCTGGGGGTTGGGGCTCCGGAGCGGATGGAGAGTCCGGCTTCGTAGCGGACCGGCCGGCCTCCCGTGGGCGGCGATCCCCCGATATCGTTCCGTTTGTCACGAATACGATCCCGCAATCGCTTGACAGATCCATCCGGCAGGCTAGAATATTTTGTTTCCCGGCACGCCTTTCATCCTTATCGGGTGCGTGAAGAACGACCCCAAGGCGTGGCATGCCCTCGGGACGGTCGGAAGCCTCGGATTCATCGTGGCGGCCGGCGCGCTTCTGGGCTGGTGGGCGGGAACCTGGGCCGACCGGCGGTGGGGGACCGAGCCGTGGGGCCTGCTGACGGGACTGGTCCTGGGATTGACGGGGGCGGCCCTGGAGTGCTGGCAGGTGCTCCGGCGGTACATCGAGACGGAGGATCCCCGGGATCGGCCGAGGCGGCCGTGAGCGGGACGGGTTTTCCCGTGCGGCGCCTCGCGTCGGACGAGGGCTTCCCGCGCCGCGTGCTGCGGATGAGCCTGGTCCTGACGGGGCTCGGCGTGATCTATGCCTGCCTGGCCGGCGCTTGGCGGACGGCGATCGGGTTGGGGGCGGGCGGTCTCATCGGCGGCGCCGCCTTTCTCGTGTTGGCGTGGACGGTCGGGGTGCTCGTGGGCGGCGGCGGCAAGCCCCGCTGGCGCAAGGCGGGGGTGATCGCGCTCGTGATCGTGAAGCTGCCGCTGCTGGCCCTGGCCCTCTGGTTCTCGGTGTGGCGGCTGGACGCGCAGCCCGTGGCCCTCCTGGCCGGGCTGGCGATGACGCAGATCGTGATGGTCCTCAAGGTCGCCGGGGCGATGATGACGGCCCGCCCGGGCGCCGGCTTCCCGGGACGGCCGGGGGCCTGACCGCGTAGACGACCGGGCAAAGGCATGGAAATCCACCTGGAAGTCCCGTCCTGGTTCGAGCTGCTGCACATCGACCTGCACAAGAACGTCCTGTTCGGCATCCCGCTGCTTTACTGGGTCCCTGTTTTCATGTCGATGGCGGTGGCGGTGGCGATCGTTCTCGTCTTCCGGGCGGGGACAGGCCGGCTGCAGCGGGTGCCCACCCGGTGGCAGGCCTTCTGCGAGTCGGTCGTGGAAGGGCTCTCGAACTTCTTCCACGGGGTCCTCGGTCCCGCCGCGCCCCGGTACGTCCCGCTCCTGGGGTCCCTCTTCCTGTATATTCTCGTCATGAACTGGTGGGCTCAGATCCCGGGGATGCACGCGGCCACGAGCAAGCTGAGCACGACGGCGGCGCTGGCGGTCTTCGTCTTTTTCGTCACGCAATACGAGGGGATCCGGCATGGAGGTCTTTTCGGCCACCTGAAGCATCTCGCGGGCGGCAGTTTCCCGGGGCTCCCCCTCGTCGTGAAGATCCCGCTCTGGACGCTCATGTTCCCGCTGCATCTCGTCGGGGAGCTGGCCCGGCCGCTCTCCCTGAGCCTGCGGCTTTTCGGGAACATCATGGGGGAGGACACGCTGATTGCCGTGATCGTCTCCATGAGCGTCTTTGTCATGTCGTCCATCTACCTGCCGATTCCGATCCAGTTCCCCCTGCTGTTCCTGGGCCTGCTCGCCGGGCTCATCCAGGCGCTGGTCTTCTCGCTCCTGTCTGCCATCTACAT
Source organism: uncultured Planctomycetia bacterium (assembly GCA_964445475.1). GTDB lineage: Bacteria > Planctomycetota > MHYJ01 > CAYUME01 > CAYUME01 > CAYUME01. The sequence continues at coordinate 767 of CAYUME010000288.1, read as the reverse complement.
CGGCGGTGCGGTCGGGGCGTTCGAGGAGCACGGGGAGGGGCACGGGGAGGAGGAGCACGGGGCCGGCCGTCACGCGTGATCGCGAGGGCCGGCCGACCTGCGGCGTCGTGGCGGGGCGTGAGCGATGGGTCGATTGCGTTTCCGTTCTCTTTAGGAGGCGTGGCGCATGTGGTACCTGGCCTTCCTGGCGTTGGGCATCGGGTTCGGGGTGTCGATCGCCGCGTTCGGCAGCGCGATGGGGCTGGCGAAGGCGACGGCGGCGGCCCTCGAGGGGACGGCGCGGCAGCCGGAGGCGGCCGGCAACATCCGGACGAGCCTCATCATCGGCGGCGCGCTCATCGAGGCGCTCACGATCTACGCGCTCCTGGTCGCCATCATGCTGATGGGGAAACTCCCCGCGGTCGGCGACAGCGAGACGCTCAAGCAGATCGTCGACGCCATGGTGAAGTAGCTTCCGGCCCGTCCCGGGACACCCGGGACCGGACCGGTCGGGATGCGACCCCGGGGCTTTGCGCCGGGGCGTGCGGCCTTGCATCGGGGTGACGCGATGCTGGAGATGCTCTCCCGCGAGCCGTTCTTCTTCGACTGGCGGATCGCCCTCGTCCAGATGGCGGCCTTCGGGGTCTTCTTCCTGATCCTGAAGGTCCTGGTCTTCGACCGCCTGCTGGGCTTCATGCACGCGCGGCGGGAGATCCTCGACACGACGGCGCGGCGGATTGCCAACGCCCGTCGCGACGTCGAGCGGCTGACGGCCGAGTACGAGGCGA
>CAYUME010000287.1:0-6465 GCA_964445475.1 uncultured Planctomycetia bacterium | reverse complement strand
TGGAACTCGACCGGACGGACGGGATCCGGCAGGACGAAGGGCGGGGCGGGCGGGTCCTTCTCGGGGAGGCCCATCTCCACGACGTCGTGGCGGAAGACGATCGACGCCTTCGCATCGCCCTGCGCGGCCGGCAGCGCGTCGTCGACCGCGTTCGCGATCCGCCGGGCGAGCTCCTGGCGCCGCGTCAGCCCCCGGCGCTTCTGCATGATCTCCTCGGCGCGCTTCCGGTAGATCAGGTGGGGCGACTGGTCGCCCCCGGCGGCGCACTGCGGGAGGACGAAGACGCCCTTCCCGTGCCGCTTGCGGATCTCCTCCCGCGTCTCGTGCCAGAAGTCGGCGGAGACCTCCTTCAGGTGCTCCGTCTCCTGGGAGGGGCAGGCGACGTTGACGACGACCCCCGTCAGCGTCCCGCCGGCGTCCCAGACGTAGAGCAGTTCGACGCCGTCGTCGTGCCCGCCCTCGACGTGCGAGAAGGCCGCGTCGCGGGTGTTTCCGTACATGACGGACCTGCCGTTGAAGTAGACGGCGCGCCGGTTCGTCCCCACCGCCGCGTACCCCAGGCCCCAGGCCATCCCGGCCGGCGCGCGGGCCTTCCACGCCGCCGCCGCGGCCTGCGCGACGCGCTCGACGAAGAAGGTCCCGTACTCGGCCGGCGGCATGACGCCGGCGTCGCCGCTGACGTCATACGGCTTGTAGCTCGTCTCGACGAGGCCGGGGGCGGTGTGGGTGTGGGTAGCGTTGAGGACCAGCTTGCGGACGTCGAAATCCGGCAGGGCCGGCTTGAGCGCCTCGCGCAGACGGGCCAGGACCGCCTTCGGGATCTCGATCACGTCGCACGAGACGAGGATCGCCTGCTCGGCCGGGCCGTCGGGGCCGCGGGTCTCGAGGGCCAGCGCGGTGGCCGTGAGCGGGTCGCGCACCGTCCGGGCGATGCGCTTCCCGTACTGGCCGACGAGGTTGACCGGCTTCTGCGGCGTGATGTCGACCGTCGCCCAGCCGGCGTGGAGGGGGAGCTCCGGCGCGGCGGCCGCGGCGCGGAGGGAGAGCGCCAGGACGGCGGCGCAGGAGGCGATCGCGGTTGTGCACCGGAACGGGGGCTTCGCGCCCATGGCTCACCTCCTGTGGATGTATCGGCCCCGTGCGACCTGTCAGCCCTGTCTTCCCGCCCGCGGCTCCGGGAACCGCACGCGCCGCTTCAGCGCCTCCACCCCGCCGTCTGGCCCGCGGCGTGGCCGGACGTCATGCCTCCAGCTTCCACGGCGCGCGCATCGGCCGTGCCAGCAGCGCGTCGGCCTCGGCGTCGCCGACGAACCGCTCGGCCTTCGGATCCCACTTCAGCGGGCGCTTCAGGCGGATCGCGGTTTCGGCGATCATCCCGAGGAGGGAGGCCTGGTGGCCGGACTCGACGTTCGAGACGGGGTCCTGCCGGGTGCGGACGCAGTCCACGAAGTGGTGGTAGTGGTTGTTCGATTCGACGAGGCGCGTGTCGCCGGGCTTGAAGGGCACGTCCAGCAGGGACGCGGGCTCCGCCGTGATGCGGGACCGGTCGACGTGGACCCAGCCCTCCTCGCCCTCGAAGCGGATCCCGTGCCGGTGCGGCTTGTTGTCGTCGGAGTATCCGATGCGGAGGCCGCTGGCGAGCCGGAACTCGCCCGTCCAGTCGTTGATGTTGTCCGTGAGCCCGTCGTCCCGGTAGGAGCCCGTGAACGCCAGCTCGCACGGCTCGGCGGCGAAGGCCGGGTGGCCCCAGTTGGCGATGTCGAGGTGGTGGACGCCCCAGTTGACGATGAACCCGGCGCAGTAGTCCCAGATCAGGTACCAGTCCGGCCAGGCGAGTCGGCCCCCGTTGTAGGGCTTCTTCGGGGCGGGGCCAAGGTACATCTCGTAGTCCAGGCCGGCGGGGACGGGCTCCTCCCCCGTCGGTTTCTTGTAGGAACGCTTGAAATGCGACCCCGTGGCGGCGATCTGGATGCCCTGAAGCCTCCCGAGGTACCCGTTGCGGGCCAGCTCGCAGGCGAGGCGGAACTTCCGGTCCGACCGTTGTTGGGTGCCCGTCTGGAAGACGCGCCGATGCGTCCGGACGGCGTCGACGATCGCGCGGCTCTCGGCGACCGAGACGCCCAGCGGCTTCTCGCAGTAGATGTCCTTGCCCGCCCGCGCGGCCGCGACGGCGATCAGGGCGTGCCAGTGGTCCTGGGTCACGACGAGGACGGCGTCGATGTCCTTGCGGGCGAGGATCTCCCGGAAGTCGCCGGCGACGGCGCAGTCCGCGTCGCCGTTGTGCTGGTCGACGATCGCCTTCGCCTCCAGGCGCCGGGCCTCCTGGACGTCGCAGACGGCGACGAAGCGGGCGCCGCGGGCGGAGAGGTGGCTGCGGAGGTCGTGCTTCCCCTGGCCGCCGCACCCGATGAGGCCGAGGCGGATGCGGTCGCTGGGGGCGCCCTGCGGCCCCTGGCCGAGGGCGGAGGCGGGGACGAGGTGCGGCAGGGCGAGCGCCCCGAGCGCCGCGCCGGCGGCCTGGCGGAGGAGCTCTCTGCGATGCGTCATGGCGATGTGTGCTCCAGGGCCCCGATGACCTATCCCGCTCCCGCCACGCTCACCGCGATCCCCCGCGCCCGCAGGGCGGCGAGAACCTTCCGGTCCGCCCCGCGGTCGGTGATCAGCTCGTGAAGGTCGGCGATCGCGAGGCAGCGCGCCGGGCCGGCGTGTCCGAGCTTGGAGGCGTCCGCGACGACCACGACGCGCCGGGCGTTGGCGGCCATCCGCTCGGTCACGCGCGCGGCCTCGGGGTCTTCGGCGTAGCTGCCCCGGGCGGGGTCGAGTCCCTCGCTTCCGACGAAGGCGAGGTCGGCGGTGAGACGGTCGAGCAGGAGCTCGGTGCCGGAGCCGACGAGGTCGGGGCTTCCCTGGCGGACGCGGCCGCCGAGGAGGTGAAGCTCGACGTTCGGTCGACCCCAGAGGACGCCGGCGACGACGAGGCTGCTGGTGGCGACGCGGCAGGGGGGGGCGCCCGCGGCGAGGGCGCGGGCGACCTCGAGGGTCGTGGTCCCGGTGTCCAGGAAGAGCGTCTGGCCGGCCTTCACGCGACGGGCCGCCTCGGCGCCGATGCGGCGCTTCGACGCGAGATTCCGCCGGCGGCGCGCCTCGAAGTCGAACTCGAAGACGATGCGGCGGGCGGGGACGCCGCCGCCGTGGGTGCGGATGACGTCGCCGTCGGCCTGGAGGGCGTCGAGGTCGCGGCGGACGGTCATGGCGTTGACGCCGAGACGGCGGGCGATCGCGGCGGTTGAGACGGCCTCCCCGCGGGCGAGCATCGCCCGCAGGCCCTCGCGCCGCCGCACCGCGCCGTCCGGGGGTCTCGGCATAATGTAAATATATGTTAGAATACAACATTATTGTCAAGCGAAAAAGGGGGCGATCCGGCGGGGGGGGGGGCGGGGCTTCGCCGGGGTCCCGGGCGGAGGCGGGACGCCCCGCGGGGCGGGCGGGTCAGGCCTTCAGGACCCACGCGAGGTCCTTCAGCAGCGCCCCGCAGTCGGGGTACCGGTCTTCCCGCCGCTTGGCCATCATGCGGCGGAGGATATAGGCGATCCCCTCGGGGATGTCCAGCCGGAGCGTCCGCGGGTCGGGGACGGGGTCGTCGAGATGCTTGCCCACGACGTCCACGACGGAGTCCCCGGGAAAGGGGGTGCGGCCGGTCAGGACGTGGAAGAGCGTGGCGCCCAGGGAGTAGATGTCCGCCCGGCCGTCGATGTCCGGCTCCGACCGGGCCTGCTCCGGGGCGATGTAGTCCGGCGTCCCGATCGCCATGTCGCTCTGCGTGAGGGCGGGGGAGAGCGTGGGCCCCATGCGCTTCGAGAGCCCCAGGTCGAGGATCTTGGCGGTGCCGTCCTTCACGATCATGATGTTGCCGGGCTTGATGTCGCGGTGGACGAACCCGGCCTGGTGCGCGTGCTCCAGGCCGCGCGTCACCTGGGTCGCGATCCGGACGGCCTCGGCGACCGACAGGACCCCCTCGCGTTCCAGCCGCCGGTCCAGGGTCTCCCCCTCGCAGTACTCCATCACGATGAAGTGCCGGCCGTGGTCCTTGCCGGTGGCCAGGCCCTGCACGATGTTCTCGTGCGAGAGGCGGATCATCGCGTGGGACTCGGCGTAGAACCGCCGCATGAACTCCTTGTCGGCGGCCAGGTGGCGGGGCAGGACCTTGAGGGCGACGCGCCGGTCCTGCTGCGTGTCCACCGCCAGGTAGACGGTGCCCATGCCGCCTTCCCCGATCCGGTGCTTGATGCGGTAGTGGAGCAGCTGGCGGGTGCTGCCGCGCTGGCGGTCCCGGAGGCGCTGCAGGACGGCGTCGCGCTCGCCGGTGCGGAGGGCGCCGAGCCGCACGAGGGCGTCGGGCAGGGAGACCGTCTCGCCCGTCCGCGCGCGCTCGTCCTGGTGGGCGCGGGCGGCCGCGACCTGCGCTTCCGTGACCATGTCGTGACGGACGGCGTAGCGGGCGAACGTGTCGTCCGGAATCGGTTCCGGCATCGGGAAGCCCCGTCAGATGCGCAGGAAGATCCTGCGGCGATACATCCACAGGCAGACCAGCCAGAGGCAGAAGAGGACCGCCGCGCACTCGACGAGCGGGCCGTACGTTCCCCCGAAGACCGACGGGCCGAGGTGGGTCTTCAGGGTGTCCCGGAACCAGCCCCGGATCAGCATGAACATCAGGTACATCGCGATCGAGTTCTTGTTCCAGTGGCCGAAGAGGCCCGTCAGCTTCTCCACGTTGTCGGAGACGCCCGCCGCCTTCCAGTCGAAGCCGGGGCCCGGCGCCGGATACAGGACGAAGAACATCCAGTACGCCACGAGGAGGCCCGCGGCCGCCAGGGCCTGCACCCGCGGGCCGCGCCCCAGCAGCAGGAAGACGAAGAAGTAGCCGAGCCCGATTTGCGGGAGTACGATGGTGAAGGAGAAGTCGGACTCCGGCCTTCCGTTGGAGGCCAGGAGGACGCCGAGCAGGACCAGGATGAGCGAGCGGGTGGCGGCGTGCAGGGCCTGATGCGCGGGCGACTCCCCCCGCGCCTGCCGGGAGGCGTAGGAGTAGGGCATCGCCACGCCGACCATGAACAGGAACGCCGGCTGGATGATGAAGCCTCGGTAGGCGTCGAGGGAGACGAGACGGCCCGGCAGGCCGGCCTTCGAAGGGGCGGTCGCGGGCGGGGCCGGGGCGGAGGGGGAGACCGGATCCGCTCCCGGGCCGGGCGTGCCCGGGTCCGCTTGACGGTCGGCGTTCGGGGGGATTCCGGCGTCCATGGCGTTTTCCTCGGCCGGCATTATAGCCTGCGGGCCCTGCCGGTCCACACTTCCCCCGCGCCGTACCATGGGGCGCTGACCGGCACGGGACCTGTCCGCGTGCAAATCCCCGGGTATGGGGAGGCGGGCGTCTCCTCAATTTTCCGCCCCTCCTTCTGTATTCAACCGACACCCCGCCCCCAATGGGGGTGGGGCTCAGGGGACGACGGGGGGGCAGGATACACCCTCTCCCTTGTTCCCGGGCGCATCTTTGCGCCGGGGACTCCCCACGCCCATGACCGGCCGGTATTTGGCCGGGCCGTGCCGCTCCACAACGCAGCCCTTCCCGCCTTCGCCCGACGAGGCGAAGCAATGACGGGCAGCGGCGGGCTCGCCGTAGCCACACGGCGAAGGCGGGTCCCACTCCGTTGATGGAGCGGATGGCTGGCCGCGGTATGAATAAGCAAATGGCGTGCCACTCTTGCCGTTATGCTGTAACTTGACGACCCGCCGCGAGTTGCGACTTAATTCGCGTTGCGGACCCCATCCTGGAAATGTTACTTATGGTAACAGTGATCCTGCAATGTTCCTTCCCGGAGTTGCCCACGGTTCAGTCCGCGGAGTATGAGGTGCAGAGTCATCGACATGTCGCAATCCCGTCGCTCATGAACCCTCATTGGCGTGGCTTCTAAGATGACGCCAGTCGAACGGCACCCCGGGAGGCCTGATCCCATGAAGCCGCTTTTCGTCCTCGCCGCGGTTGCCTCTTTCGCGTTCGCCGCCGACGTGGTCCGGGGAGAGGTGCCGCCCGCTCCCGCCGGGATCGTCTTTCACGTCGCCACCGATGGCAGCGATGCATGGTCGGGGAGGCCCGCCGCGCCGAACGCGGCAAAGACGGACGGGCCGTTTGCGACGCTGGAGCGCGCGCGCGACGCGGTGCGGGCGCTCCAGCGGGCGCCCGGCGGGTCTGCCGCGCCTGTCTCCATCCGGGTCCGCGGCGGCACGTACCGGATGGCGCAGCCGTTCGTCCTGGAGCCGCAGGACTCCGGCACGGCCGAGGCGCCCGTCGTGGACGAGGCGCAGGCCGGCGAGCGCCCCGTCTTCAGCGGCGGGCGCGTCCTCAAGGGGTTCCGGCAGAACGGCCCGCTCTGGGAGGTCGAGGTGCCCGAGGTCAAGGCGGGTCGTGAG
>CAYUME010000286.1:0-6466 GCA_964445475.1 uncultured Planctomycetia bacterium | reverse complement strand
GCGGCGGCGGAGCGGCCGGAGGTGAAGGCGGTCGTGGCGGAGGCTCCCTTCACGTCGCACCGCGCGATGGCCCGCGTCGTCCTCCGCCGGAACCCCGTCTCCTATCCCCTCTCCTGGTTCCTCCCCGACCTGGCGCTGAGCGGTGCGTACGCGCCCGTCGATTACGTCGACCGGCTCGCCCCGCGTCCCCTCCTGCTCGTGCACGGGAAGGCGGACGGGCTGATCCCGTTCCGGATGAGCGAGGAACTGCTCGCCCGCGCGAAAGAGCCGAAACGGCTGCACGCGATCCCCGACGGGGGACACCTCGACATCCCCGACCCCGTCGCCGAGCGCGCCTACCGGGATGCGATCGTCGGGTTCCTCGACAAGGCGCTGGGCCCGCTTCCGCCGGAACGCCCCGCCCGGCGCCCGCCCCGTTCCGGGACACCAGCTGCCCGGCCCGGGATCGTCCGCCCGGCGCCCGCCGCACCCCCGGCGCCCACCGACCCCCCGGCGCCCGAATCGCCCCCTCCGCTGCCGGGCCGCTGATTCCGTCCCGGGTCCGTTCACTCCACCGGGCCTCGCTCGAGGTCCGCGAGGGGGAGATCATCGAGCTCTACGGAATGGTGGGGGCGGAACGTCCCCCACCGCCCCCGCCCCCTCTCCGATTTTGCGAACTCCTACGTCCTCGGCAGACCCAAGCTCTTCTGGATCCTGATCGTCGTCGTCCTCGGCTGCGAAGGCCTGCTGCGCGCGACCACCTTCGGCCGGTACGTCTACGCCATCGGGAGCAACCGCGAGGCGGCGCGACTGACGGGCGTTAACACGCGTCTCGTCACGTATGGAGTCTACGGCCTCGGCGCCCTCCGGATGACCAGCATCAACAACGGGGCCGTCGTGCTCGGGATCGACCCCAACTACATGAAGGTGCTGGTCGGCGGGATCCTCATCGCCACCGTCGCCGTCGACCAGATCCGCAAGCGCCGATTCGGCGACTGAGCACGGGACGAAACCGGCCAGACGAAATCGCTCTCGCGGTCCGTGTCGCATCGCCCGACTCCCCCGCCGTCACGCCCGCCGCCCCGCGCCCTGCGTACCCCTTGACGCATCCGCCGGCCTGCCGTACATTGAATATGGACTTGGAGGCCCATAATGCCCCGTTTTTCGCCGTCGGCCCTGGCCGTCTGCGTGGCGTGTCTCACCGCCCTCCCCCTCGCCTCGCAGACCGAGCTCGCCGCGCCGACCCCCCCCACCCTGAAAATGCCGGAGCCCGCCGCCGCCGCCCAGAAGGAGGCCGAGAAGCGAATCCGGGAGCTCTTCAGGGCCGAGTATGCGAAACGGGCGCCCGCCGACCTCCACGCCCTCGCCAAGGCGCTGATCCAGGAGGGACAGGCGACGACGGACGATGACGTGTCCCGCTACGTCTATTTCCGCGAGTCGCGCGACCTGGCGACACAGGCGGCGGACGCCGTCACGGCCCTGGCGGCCGTCGACCACCTCGCCCGTCTCTACGCAATCGACGCGGATGCCATGAAAGCCGCGGCGCTGGCCGCGGTGGAGCGCGCGGTGCGATCCCCCGAGACGGCCGCGGCGCTCGCGGAGGCCCGGCTGGTCCTGGTTGAGGAGGCGCGGGCCGCCGATCGGCTCGACGCCGCGGGCGCGCACGCGGCCAAAGCGGAGACGGCCGCCCGCGCCGCCCGCAGCGCCTCCCTTCTCGGCCGGGCCATGGCCCAGGTCAAGACGATCGCCGACGCCCGGCGGGAGCGCCCCCTCGCATTCGCCGCGGAAAAGACGCTCGAGCAGAAGCCGGACGACCCCGCCGCCAACCTCGCCGCCGGACGATACGCGTGTCTCTTCCTGGACGCCTGGGAGAGGGGGCTGCCGATGCTGGCGAAGGGGTTGGACGTCGGCCTTCAAGCCGCCGCGGAGAAGGATCTCGCGGGCCCCTCGACGGATATCGCGCGGGTGGACGCGGGCCACGCCTGGTGGGATCTGGCCGAAAAGGCTTCCGGTCGCCCCCGGCAGGCGCTGTTCACGCGCGCCCTCCTCTGGTACGCCCAGGCCTGGCCGACGCTCTCCGCCCTCAAGAAGGCCCCCCTGCGCGAGCGGGCCCGGGCCGCCTTGGCCACGCCGGGCATCCCGATCGACGACAAGGCCTACAAGCCCCCGGACGACCGCCCCGCCGACTGGCACTTCCCCCAGGACGGGGAACGCCCGTACGCCCGGCTCGACGAGCGGTTCGTCCGCTCGGGCCGATTCGCCGCCTTCCTGACGGCGCCGCCCGACGACTCCATCAACATCTACTCCAGCCCCGTCTCCGCCGCGCCGGGCCAACGCTTCACCTTCTCGGCGTGGATCCGGACCGAGAACACCGTGGCGGAGCGCGACTTCCTCCAGATCCGCTTCGCCGAAGCGGACAACGAGGTCAACGACGCCGACGAGATCTATCCCCCGCCCGACTTCCCCTTCTGGCACCGGATGCAGCGGTCCGTCGCCTGCCCCCCCAAGACGGTGCGGGTCGTGATCCGCTTCCGGTCGGCCTCGCCGGGAGGAAAGATCTGGATGGACGACGTTTCGCTCACGCGCGAAGGCGAAGGGATCGAGCTGCTCGAGAACGGGCAATTCGACCAAATTGGAAAATGACACCCATGCACAGGCGCCCCCGTCATCCCCTCCTGATCGCGACCGTGCTCCTGACGACGCCCGGCCTGCTTCCCGCCGATATCGTCATCCTGAAGGACGGCAAGGCGGTCGAGGGGGAGGTCCGCGACCAGGGGGACGCGTACGACGTCACCACGAAATACGGCACCCTGACGGTCCGCAAGGAGGACGTCAGCCGGGTCGTCCGGGACCCGTCGGTGCTGGCCACGCAGGCCGACGTGTTGCGCCGGACAGGCCTGGCTCTGCTGGCGGAGACCGAAAAGCCCGGGATGACGGCCGCGGATCGCGACACGAAGCGGATGGCGGCGGAGGCGACCCTGCAGCAGGCGGCCGCCTTCTACCGGGACGCCCGTTCGGTCGCGAAACCCGAGGCCACCGGAGCCCTAGACGCCTCGATCGCGGAGGTCACGCAGGCGCTCGCCCGGTGCCGGGCGGCCGCGGGCCCTTCCGACATCCCGCCCGCCGTCGCAAGCCGATCGCCGGAGGTCCCGCCGGTCGCCCCCGCCGGCGTGGTCGCCCCTCCGCCCCCGCCCGTCACTCCGGCGAAGGTCGCGCAGCCGCCGCCCCAGCAGCCCGATCCCGAGGCGATCAACTCGAAGGCGACCGCCCTGAACGCCGAGCTTCGCGCGGCGCGAACCGCCGAAGAGGCCGGGGCCGCTGCCACGTCCTGCCTCGCCCTGGCCGGGGAGGCGGCGGAGGCGGACCTCTTCGATCTGGCGCTCTCCCTGATCTCCCGCGCGGATTCGGCGGCCCGCCAGATCCGCAATGCCGCCCTGTCGGAGCAGGCCACGGCCCTCCGAAAGGAGATCGAGCCCGTCCGGTTGGAATACCAGAAGGTCCGGAACGACCTGAAGGCGCTCGAGACGAAGCCCGACGACCCCGCGGCCAATCTCGCCGTCGGCCTGTTCCGGTGCGTCGCCCAGCAGGACTGGGAGCGGGGCCTGCCGATGCTGGCTCGGGGCTCGGACGTCGCCGTGAAGGCGCTGGCCGAAACGGAAACGGGTGGCGGCCCCTCGGCGCCGGAAGAGATGACCGCGCTGGCCGATGCATGGTGGCAGGCGGCCGCCCAGAAATCGGGCGCCACCCGCTCGGCCTTCTCCGATCGCGCCGCGTACTGGTACGAGTCCGCCCTGCCCCGACTCACCGGATTGAATAAGATCCGCATCGAAAAGCGCCTCCAGGAGTGGGAAAAGAGCCGCCCCGCCCAGGCCCGTTCCGGCTCGCCGGTCGACCTGCTCGCCTGGATCGACCCGGCCGCGCACTCGCTCGCGCCGCGCAGTCCCTGGTCAATGAAGGAGCGGACCCTGGTCTCGGGCCCGAACTCGGGCGACCTCCGATTCACACGCCTCCTCGTTCCCTGCATCCCGCCGCCGGAATACGACGTGACGCTGCGCGTGCGTCACGCGAAGGGAGAGGGCCCTTTCGGGGTGATCCTGGTGGCCCAGGGCCGCCCGTTTGCGGTGACCCTGGATCCGGGCCGCGTCTCCGCCGGGCTTTTCGGCGACGTGGACAGCCACGACCTGGCCCCGCGGTATCCGGCCGACAAAGTGGCGTGGAAGGGGGCCGTCTTCGGGGACACGCCGAGCGTCGTCGTCTGCTCAGTCCGCAGGGGCCATCTTCGCGTGACCGTCAACGGCCAGGCGGCCATCGACTGGAAAAACCCGCCGTTCGCCACCGCCGCCCCGCCGGCCGAATGGGCGATGCCCGACCCGCAGTGCCTCGGTCTCGTGGCGAGGGACGTCGCGACGTACGAGGTGACCCAGTTCGTCCTGAAAACCGTCGGCGGCGGCGTGCCACGACGTGCCACCGCCCCGATCCGTTAAGGCGACAGCGCGCTCCACGCACGACACGCCACGCTCTAGGATTCCACGATCACCACCTGGTGCGCCTTCGCCTTGAAATCGAGCGTGCCGCCCAGGCGGTCGAAGCCGTCGAGCCCGAACCGGTTGAGGAACCAGATCCCGGCGAGCGTCTGCTCCTGCAGCCGCCGGTCGGGTGTCAGCCGCGTCCGGAGCGCCTCCTCGCGCTGTCCCGAACCGCCGCCGCTCCGATCCGCGGCCTCCGCGACCTTCCGCGCGTAGATGTCGATCGACTCCAGGACGCGCTCCCGCGTCTTCTCGTGATTCCGTGCCGCGGCGGGCCCGAGGGCGGCCGTCGCCTCCCCCAGGCGTGCCAGCGCCGCCTCGAGGTCCCGCCGCGCCGAGACGAAGGGCTCCGCCAGCGCACCGGGCAGGGGCGGTGCGAAGGACTCGCCGCGCAGCACGGTCTCGTAGGCGACACGGAACGAAGCGACCTCCGCCGCAACGTCCGGCTCGACGACGGTCGCGCTGGCCCGCGGCGCCACCGGCGCCTGCATTCCCCCCAGCCGACGGTACAACGGCCCTAGCTGCGCAAGGTAGGACGCCTCATTGGGGCCGGCCACGGTGGTCAGCGACGGGAAGAGAGCGTCCTGCACGACCGGCCGCAGGGCGACGCCGGGGGAGAAGGCGTCCGGCCGCTCCGAAAGCCGCGCGAGCACGGACGCGGGGGTCCCGTCGCCGCCTTCCCAGACCAGGCGACCTTCCTTTCGATCGACGCGACAGCGGTTCCCTCCGTCGTGGAGGAATAGCCCCGTCCCGGGGTCCGCCAACGGCCGCGGATAGCCTGCAGCCGCTAGCGCGCTCCCCTCCGCCTCCAGCGCTTCGGCGACGAGGTCGGGCGACTCGAGGACGCGCGCCAGGATCGGCGCGGACTCGCGCGCAAGCCAACCCGGCTCGAAGACGACGAGTCCCGCGTCACCGAACCACCGCGTCAGGAGCCGCGTGAACCAGCCGGCCGGGCGGGGATCGGCCGCCGCGATCAGCTGGTGGATCACCGCGGCCCGGTGCGGCGTCTCCGGCAGCGCCGCCGCGACGTCGGCGCGGAGCCGATCGAGCCGGGCGGCATCCTCCAGATCGCGGACGGGCCGTCGCCCCGCGGGCAAGCCTGCCCGAAGCGTCCGGAAGCGCCCCGCGCCGTCAATCACGCCCGCCGCGTCCACCTCGGCGACATCGTGGTCGTCGCTGTGGTTCCAGAAAAGGGGGACGCACCGCACCCGGAGAAGGCCTTCGATCTCGCGGGCGAGGGCCAGAACAGTCAGCGCCTTGAGGGCGACGAAGAGGGGGCCGCCGCCCAGGAGCGGTTGCTGCCCGGCGACGACGCAGTAGGTGTCCGCACCGCGCAGAGCCTCGATCGACGCCATCACGGACGGCGGGCTGCCGAGCGCACGGTGCCGAACCTCCAGGGTCTCCGCCACGGCGGCACGGGGGAAGGTCCCGCGGGCGCGCGCCTCCGCGACGGCGCGAAGCGCCTCCGGGTCGAAGGGACCCGACGGGAGAAATCCCCGGACGGCCGGATCGCCCTCCATCCACGCCACGAAGAAGCGCGCGAAGCGGCGGGACAGGCGGGAGTACGGAATCGTCTCGACATGCGTGCGCATGGGGGACCATCATACCGGGCGGCTGGACCCGAGTCCAAGGATCGCCGCGTGAGGGGCGGGTCCGCCGCGTCCAGGGCCCGCCCTCCCGGCGGCGGACACCCCGGATCCCCCGTGCGGCGCGATCCGGACGTCGGGAGGGGCCCCCCGTCGGGGGGTCGCGGCGCGGAGCCCTTCCCCTCGGCCATACGCCTCAGCCCCTTGTGACCCGGGATGGCGCATGGTAAGATGCACGTCACATCGGGGGCGACGACCATGCGCCTGCGCGCCCTGACGCCATTCGCGCTCCTCCCCCTGGCGGCCGCGCCCGTCCCCGCCGACGTCGTCCACCTTGCCGACGGCACCACGGTCGAGGGGACGGTGACCGACCTC
>CAYUME010000285.1:0-6491 GCA_964445475.1 uncultured Planctomycetia bacterium | reverse complement strand
AATGACAAAACGCTTCGCCCATAGCCTGATCCTCGTGGCGGCCGCATCGCTGATTGGCGGCGCGGCGCTCGCCCAGTCGCGCGACGACTGTGATGGCGCGATCAACTATGAGCAGGTCGACATACGGCAGGTCGTCAACGAAATCGCCGAGTCCTCCGTTGCATCGCCTCCGGAACCGGAGCCTCGCCCGGCGCCTCTCCAGGCCGTAACGATGGCCCTCCCGGCGGCCGAAATCCATGGGCAGCCGAACACGCCCCGGAGTGAGCCCGCGGCGATCGAGATCCCGACCGGGACCCAGTCGCCGGCAGCGGCCACCGCGCCGCCCGAGGCTTTGGAGGGGTGGCTCGATTCGGTCAAGGCCCTTCCCCCGGACGAGCAGGTCCGTCGGGTTATCGACAGGCTTAAGGCCCTGAATGTCGGTTTCGACGGGAGGCATCAGCACCGGATCGAGTCGAGCCGGGTCACGGAGTTCGACCTGTCCAAGGCGCACCTCCGGGACCTCGCGCCGTTGCGAGCGCTCCCGGGCCTCCAGATCCTGGATCTGTCGAAGACCCGGGTGGACGACCTGTCCGCGTTGCGGAACCTTCCGCTCCGGGAGATCCGGCTTGCGGAAAGCCCGGTCGTGGACCTGTCTCCGCTTCGGGGGAAGTCGTTGACCCTGTTGGACTGCTGTGGCACGTTCGTCTCCGACCTGTCGCCGTTGGAAGGCATGCCGCTGACATATCTGGATTGCCGCTTCACGAATGTGGGGAACCTCTCCCCGCTGCGCGGTGCGCCGTTGATCGTCCTGGAGGTGGAGGGGACCCTGGTCCGGGACCTTTCCCCCGTGCAGGGGGCGCCGCTGAAAAAAGTCTCCTTCCGTTGTGATCCCGGCGCTGGGCCCAACCCCTTGCGCGGGATCCGCTCGCTGGAAACGGTCAACGGCCTTGCGGCGGCGGACTTCTGGAGGACGTCCGACGAGGCCGCGCTGATCGCGCGATCCGGCGAGTCCCTCGAGCCGGACCCGGCCTGGGCGGATGCCTTCGAGCTCCTTCCGCTCGTCGATCCGGAGGTGGACGCCGTGTCGGGGACGTGGAAACGGGTGGGGGAAGAGCTCGTGTGCGATCGGGCACGCGGGGCACGACTCGAGATCCCCTTCCGGCCGCCGGAGGAGTTCGACGTCCGCGTCCGATTTTGCCGTCAGGAGGGGAATGCGGGTGTTGTCCACGTTCTTTCCTGCGCCGGGAAGTCATTCGCGTGGCTGATGGGCGCGTCCTCCAACACCGTTTTCGGATTCAGTCGAGTGGGCGGCAAGGAAGCCGGGGAGAACCCGGCCTCAGTCCGCATGGCCTGGTGCCTGGAGAACCTGCGCCCCTACACGTCGCTCCTCCAGGTGCGCAAGTCGGGCGTGAAAGCCTTCCTGAACGGACGGGAGTTGGTGCAATGGAAGCCGGGCGACGGCGAACTGAGCCCGTCCCCCGTTTGGGCGCTGCGTGATACAGGCCGGCTGGGGCTGGGATGCGATGGAGGGGTCTTGGCGATTCGTTGCGTCGATGTGCTGGACGTGACAGGCCACGGCCAGGTGCTGCGACCGCGGCCGGCCGTGATGGGGGATGGCGACGGCCTGAAGGGGGCCTACTACGTGGGGAAGACGCTGGGAGGGGCTCCGGTCTTCACCCGTGTGGACGCGTGCGTCGATTTCGCCTGGGATGTCTTCGCGCCTGACAGCCGTCTTCCCGAGGACTCGTTTTCCATCCGATGGACGGGGCAGGTGTTGGCCCCGCACAGCGAACTCTTCACGTTCTACGCGATCGCCGACGACGCCGCGCGGCTCTGGGTCGACGGGAAGCTCCTGATCGACGACTGGCGAACCACGAACCGGGCCATCGAGAAGAGCGGGACGATCCGGCTGAAAGCGGGTACCCGCTACGATCTCAAGCTGGAGTATTTCGAGAGCCGTTCCGACGCGACCGTGCGGCTGCTCTGGAGCAGTCCCTCCACGCCGAAGGCGGTCATCCCGAAGCGCCATCTCTACCCGTCGCCATGAGGGCGTGGTCGGACGGAACGGCTGGACCATTCTCCATGGGGCGCTGTTGACATCCCTGGCCTCCGGGCCTATCCTGTGTCATCCAGCCCGTTCCGCGGGCGAGGCGGGCGCTTCGCCTCGGCGGGAGGACGACCCGGCGAAAGGGAAGGCCGTCATGGCGCAGACGCTCTCGGACGAGGCGGTCGCGCGCTTCGTCCTGGACCACCGGATGGCGACGTCCGCCCAGGTCGACGAGGCCCGCGCCGCGCAGCGCGAGGCCGCGCGGGAAGGCCTCGACCTGTCCCTGGCCGAGATCCTTGTCGACCATGGCGCGATCACCGCCGCCCAGCGGGACCTCCTCCTCCAACGGTCTTCCGGCCCGTCGCCGGACGTGCCCGCGCAGATCCTGCACTACCGGCTCCTCCGGAAGATCGGCGAAGGCGGGATGGGGTCGGTCTACCTGGCGGAAGACGTCCGCACGAAGCAGTCCGTGGCGCTGAAGCTCCTCGCGCGGCGGTTCGCGGACGACGCGGAGTTCATGCTCCGCTTCCAGCACGAGTCCGACGCGGCGGGACGCCTCCACCACACCTCCCTCGCGCGCGCCTTCTCCGCCGGGGAGGACCTCGGCTACCACTTCTACGCGATGGAGTACTGCCCGGGGGAGACGCTGGCGGACCGGCTCGCGCGCGACGGGTCTCTTCCAGCGGACGAGGCCACGCGCATCGTGATCCAGATCGCCCGGGGGCTTCAGCACGCGCACGAGCGGCACATGATCCATCGCGACATCAAGCCGTCCAACATCCGGGTGGCGCCGGACGGCACGGCGAAGATCCTCGACTTCGGCCTGTCGAAGCGCGTCGGGGACGTCGAGCTCCTGTCCGGCGAGCGCCACGGCGCGATCGGCTCGCCGCACTACATGTCGCCCGAGCAGGCGCGGCGGGAGCCCCGGATCGACGGCCGGGCCGACATCTACTCGCTGGGGGTCACCTATTACCACTGCGTGACGGGCGACACGCCCTTTCACGGGCGGGACGCCGCCGAGATCGTCGCGCAGCATCGCGCCAAGCGGCTGCCGGACCCGCGCGACCTGCGCGAGGAGATCCCGGACGGCGTGGTCCACGTGATCCGCCGCATGTTGGCGAAGAGCCCGTCGGACCGCTACACGGACTGCCGTGCGCTGCTCGAGGACCTCGAGCGGGTGGGGGCGGAGGCGGCCCCCCAGAGCGAGAAGATCGCGGATGGGCTCTCCTCGGTCGCGCTGCCGAAGATCACGCGGGCCCCGCGGCGCCAGTTCGCGCCGCGGCCGCGCCCGGCGCCTCCCCCGGCACCGGCGCCTCCCCCGCCGCCCCGCATCGAGATCGAGCGGGGGGACGAAGGGGGAGGCGGTCACATCGCCGATGCCGCGGATCGGGCGATCGACGCCCTTCTCGCGGTGACGCGACGGGGGGGGCGACGCCTTGCCGTCTGGAGCGGGCGTGCCGCGCGCGCAACGAGCAGGGGCTTGAGCCGGGCCTTCCGCTCGCTGTCGCGACGTCGCGACGACAAGCCCCCGGATGGCGACGGCGCAGCGCCGCAGGCGCCTTGACGGCGCACGGGCCGTCCTCTTGTTTCCAGAAGGGAAGGCGCGCGGGGCGGGGAGCGCCGACATGTCCGAGCCCATCTCCGACGTCCAGTTTGCCTCGTACGTCCAGAAGAACGGCCTGGCGACGCCGGCCCAGCTCCAGGCCGCCCGCGAGCGCCAGGCGTCACGCGCCCGTCCGGGGGCGCCCCTCTCCCTGCCCGACGCGCTGGTGGAGATCGGCGTCGTGACCCCCGAACAGCGGGACACGGCCGTGCAGAGGATCCGGACCCAGATGCACGGCGGCATCCGCCAGCTGCTCCACTACAAGCTGGTCCGGAAGCTGGGCGAGGGCGGCATGGGGGCCGTCTATCTCGCCGAGGACGCGCAGCAGGGCCGGCTGGTCGCCCTGAAGGTCCTCCCGCGCCAGCACGCCGGCAACCCCGAGTTCCTGAAGCGGTTCCAGCGCGAGGCCGACGCGATGGGGCGGCTTCACCACGAGAGCATCGTTCGCGCCTACTCGGTGGGGGAGGACCAGGGCCGTCACTTCTACGTGATGGAGTTCTGCGAGGGGGAGACGCTGGACCGGAGGCTCGCACGGGAGCCCGGCCTGCCCGCCGCCCAGGCCGTCTCGATCGTGACGCAGGTGACCCGCGGTCTCCGGTACGCCCACGCGCAGGGCTTCGTCCACCGGGACATCAAGCCGGCCAACATCATCCTGACGGCCGGCGGTGTCGCCAAGATCCTCGACCTCGGCCTGACCAAGAACATCGAGGGGGCGCCGTCCACCTTCCTGACGCAGAGCGGGGTGGCGATGGGGACACCGCACTACATCTCGCCCGAGCAGGCGAGGGGGGAGCGGGACCTGGACGGGCGGGCCGACATCTATTCGCTGGGGGCCACGTTCTACCACATCGTGACGGGCGACACGCCCTTCCACGGCTCCTCCGCCTTCGAGGTGGTCACCCGGCACCTGAACGACCAGTTGCCGGACCCGCGGGACGTCCGGCCCGACATCCCCGAGGGGGTCGTCCATGTCATCCGGCGGATGATGGCGAAGCGCCGGGAGGATCGGTACCGGGACTGCGGCGAGCTGCTGGAGGACCTCGAACGGGTCACCGCCGGACGGGCTCCCGCGAGCCGGTCGATCGATGCGGCGCTCACGTCCGTGGCGCTGCCGGGGGCGCGGCGAAAGCCCGCGCGCCGCCGGATGCGGACGCCGGGAAGCCGGAAGGCCGACGCGGCCTCCGTCCCGGTCGTGCCGCCGGGCAAGGTGGGATGCTTCATCGTCACGCGACGGGCCGCGTACGGGATCGGCCTGGCGGCCGTCGCCGCGCTGGTCCCGCTGGCGATCCTGTCCGGCCGTGTCGGGCCGGCCCCCGAGCCGGAGAGCCGCCGTGCGCCCGCCGCTCCGGTCGAGATGGCGAAGGCCGCCGACGCCGAACGGAAAGCCCTCCGTGAATCGCAGGCCGGCGAGGCGTCGGAGCCCGCGCTTCGTCGTGGCCCCGCCCTCGCCCGCCAGGACGGGGCGGCGCAGGACCGGGGGGATGCCGCTGTCCGGGAGGCGCCGCCCGCGAGCGACGGGGCGCGCGCGCGGGCCGCAGCGGACGAAAAGGCGGGGACGATCGCGCAAGCGGGGATGCCGGTCGCCAAGGCGGAATCCGGCAAGCCGCTTGCCCTCACGGGGGCGGCCGCCGCGCCGGCACCGCCCGCCGCTCCGCCCCCGGCTGCCGCGCCGCAACCCGCTTCCGCGAAGGCGGTGGCCGGCGACACGGAGGCCGGCACGGTGAGCCTGCTGGTGCGTGCCGATCCCACGAGTCATGCCGCGCGCGGGGCCTGGTCCCGGACGCGCGAAGGCCATCTGGTCTGTTCGGAGGCCCGCGACGACAAGCGGATCGCCGTGCCCTGCGACGCGGGGAAGGCCTACGATCTCCGGGTCGTCTTCGTTTCCGGCTCGGGGGACGAAGTCCGTCTCCACTTCGACCAGGGCGGCCGCGAGGCGATTCTCGTCCTCCGGTTGCTGGGAGCCCGGAAGGCGATCCTCCAGCCCCTGGCAGGGGAAGGGCGCGCGATCGAGGGCGATCTGGCCGCCCCCCTGGATCTGCACCGCGAGCACGCCGTCACCGTGCAGGTCCGGCCGGAACGTGTCGACGTGCTCGTGAACGGCGCCCCGGCGGTGGCGTGGAAGTCGGACGCCGGGGTCCTGGGGCGCGACCGGCCTGAAGGCGAGGGGGCGCGTTTCGCGATCTCCCGTCCGTTCGGGGCGCTCGTCGTCCGGGCGTGGGCGGTGACGCCCAGGTAGACCCGGCACGCCGGCGATTTGACGCATTGGCTCAAACCCGCGCCATGCCCGATGGGCTTCTGGACGTGAACCGAAGGCCTTTCCCGTCGTGACAATCCCCGGCCCTTGGCCGAATCCCCGTTTCGGGCGGCATCTCAGCAGGGGAGGGACGGCGGGTAATTTCGGCAATTCATGTAAGAAGCGGAGGACGGCTGGTAATACTAATGAGGTAGCCGTTGACATCTGTTTCTTCAATCTGGTATAGGCCGTATTCGTCGCTCATCTGAAATCCCTCAGGTGAGAACCGTTACGTTGCGAAAGGGGATCTTATGCGTCTCGTGGACAAGCGGATCTCGCGGCGTCAGTTCGTCGGGGGGGCGGCTGCGGCGGTCACCGTGCCGTATCTCGTCCCGGCCTCCGTTCTCGGGGCGGACGGGCGGCCGGCGCCGAGCGAGCGGATCACCATGGCCGGCGTCGGGTTCGGCAATATGGGGTCGGGCGACCTGGGGAGCCTGATCAACAACAAGGATGTGCAGTACGTGGCGTTCTGCGACGTGCGGCCCGACAAGCTCGCCGCCGCCGTGAACGTGATCAACAAGAAGAACGGCAACCAGGACTGCAAGGCCTACAAGGAGTTCGAGGAGATC
>CAYUME010000284.1:0-6494 GCA_964445475.1 uncultured Planctomycetia bacterium | reverse complement strand
AGTACGGGTCGGACGGGACGGTCCACCTGGGATCGGCGCAGAAGCAGGGGCGGGTGAGGCTGGCGGGGCAGTAGGGAAACGCCGAAGGCGCCGAAACGACGCCCCGAGGGGAGAAGGACCTTCCGGGGACACGGGAACGGCGGCACGGCCGAGTACGAGTACGAGAGCGATTACGAGTAGGAGCCCGGGGAAGGCTCACTTCCCCGAAGGCGAATCCCGCCGGACGTTCCCCCGCGCCAGCGAGGCGAAGATCCCCAGGACGCCCAGTCCCGCGAGGATCGGGAACGCCATGCGCAGGCTGGCCATGAACTGCGGGTGGACCGCCGGCCCGAGCGGCTCGCGCCCCAGGTGAAGGGACAGGACCAGCATCACCAGCCCCATGCTCACGACGTGCCCCGCCACGCGCATCGTGCTGAGGACCGCCGAGGCGACGCCATAGGCCGGCGGCGCCACCGCGCCCAGCACCGCGTTCGTGTTCGGCGACGAGAAGAACGCGAATCCCAGGCCGAGCAGCCCGAGCGCACCGAGCACGGCCGGCAGCGGCGTCGCCGCCGTCAGGAACGTCAGGCCTCCCACCCCCGCGGTCGTCACTGCCATGCCGAGCGTGGCCACGATCCGCGGCTGTACGCGGTCCGAGAGCCGGCCCGCCAGCGGCGAGAAGACGGTCATCAGGATCGGCTGGGTCAGCAGCGCCAGCCCCGCCCGGTCAGCCGGCAGGCCCTGGATGTGCTGGAGGTAGAGGCTGAGGAGGACGCCGACCGCGGAAGAGGCGGAGTAGTTGATCAGCGCGGCGAGATTGGAGAAGAGAAAGACGGGGTTGCGGCGAAAGAGGGAGAGGTCGAGGACGGGATGGGGGATGCGGGCCCCCCGGATGACAAAGGCGGCCAGGCCCCCGGCCCCCGCCGCCAGCAGCGCGAGCCCCTCGGGAGCCGGCAGGCGGGGGAACGCCACGCCCAGGGCGACCACGGCCGCGCCGTAGAGGACGGCCCCGGCCGCGTCGAACCGGCCGCCGGCCAGGCGGGGCGGATCGGGCGCCAGCGTCCGGGACGCGAGGATCATCGTGGCGCCGCCCAGCGCCGCCGTGAGCCCGAAGATCATGTGCCACCCGAGGTGCTCGGTGATCAGACCGCCCAGGGTCGGGCCGAGGGAGAGGCCGAGGTAGACGGCGGCGACGTTGATGCCGAGGGCCCGCCCGCGCTCCGCGGGCGGGTAGGCGGAGATCAGCAGGGGGGTCGCCGTGCAGAAGATCATCGCGCTCCCCAACCCCTGCGCGGCGCGCAGCCCGATGAGCGCCGCTCCCGACGGGGCGACGGCCAGGAGGACGGAGACGCCCGTGTAGAGGAGCAGCCCCGACCGGAAGATGCGCACCCGGCCGTGGAGATCGGAAAGACGGCCGAACGGGACGAGGAAGACGGCGGTGGCCAGAAGGTAGGCCATCATGATCCAGCCGAGGGCGACCGCGCTCATCCCGTAGTCGTGCCCGATCGCCGGCAGCGCCACGATCACCGCCGAGCCCATGAAGGGCGTGAGGAAGTTGCTGAGGGAGGTGACCCACAGGACGGCGCGGCGGTTCGGGGGGGAGGGGTCGCTCATGGGCCTCGGGGTCCCGTCGCGGACGGGGAGGCCCGAGTATATCACCCGGCCGGATGGGAGCCAACCTCGGAAGCCGGCCCGGCGGACACATCCCGGGAGGCGGCGGACGCGTGCCCGGGGCGGCCTCCGCGTCAATACGTCAGGTCGAAGGCCAGGATCACGTTCGTCCCCGCCTCGTTCTGCCCCGACCCGTGGATGCGGTAGTCCCGGTTCGTGAGGTTCTCGATGGCGAGGCTGACGGCAGCATGCTCGCAGACGCGGTAGCCGCCACGGAGCCCGAGGATGGCGTAGCCGGGCGTGCCGCCGGGCGGAATGCGCTGGGTGTCGGTCTCGTCGTCCTGCGAGAGCCGCTTCTGGTGATTGGCGACCGTCAGGATCCCCTCCACCCAGGGGCCTGTCTTCGGAAGCTCCCAGCGCACAACGAGATGTCCGATCAGGGGTCCGACCTTGCTGAGCGGCATCATCTCCGTGTCGCCGTTGACGAGGTCTTCCGCCCCGCCCTCGGCGTAGCCGACGTCGGCGCGGACCGACCAGTCCGGCGCGAAACGCCAGCGTCCCGCGATCTCGTAGCCGTAGACCCAGCCGCCGCCGAAGTTCTCCTTTGTCCGGGCCGGGAATCCGCTGTAGGTGCCGGCGGAGACCCGCCGAATGTAGTCGTCGAGGATCGTGTAAAAGGCGAAGGCGCTGAGCTCCACGTCGTCGTAACGGGTGCGGAAACCGAGGTCGAACGTGTGCGACTTCTCCGGGTCGAGGCCGACACTGGGCAAATCGATCGTCCCGGACATGGTGAGCTTGATCGCGGTGGTGTCGTCGAGGCTCGGCGCCCGGAATCCCATGCCCCAGCCGGCGACCAGGTTCCAGTGCGGGTCGAGGTGGTAGAGCAGGCGCAGGCTGCCGGTGACCGATTGGTAGGTCTCGTCCAGGTCGTCGAAGGAGACGGCGTCGGCGGGGTCGGGGTCGACCTTGTCCGCGCGGGTCGTGGTGCGGCTGAGGCGGATGCCCGGCGTCACGTCCAGGTCCCCCAAGACGATCTCGTCCTGGAGGAAGACGCCGAGCATGTCGCTCGTCGCATCGTCCGCGATATCGCCGCGGTCGTACCAGACATACGCGCCGCCGGCCGTCCCGTCGTGGCCGCTGGAGCTCACGGCGTCGTGGTAATAGTCGAGGCCGGCCGTGAAAAATCCGAAGCCGGTTTGTTTCCCGGCCTGGACCCAGACGCCGGGGGTGTTCACCGTCACGTCGCGGACCTCCCGCAGTCCCGTATTGCGCAGGCGGTCCATGCCGTCGGACATCGACTGGTAGGAGACGCTGGCCTTCAGGGAGTCGATGGCGCCGCCTTCGTACGTCGCATGGTACTGGAGGTAGACCAGGTCCCGCGCCTCGTCGTACTCCTCGTACGGGAAGAGGCCCGGTGTCGTCCCGTGCCAGGTCCGGGAGTCGATGGTGCGGTGCGTGCGGGGGACGTCGTACTGCCGGGCATGCTGGAAAGCGAGGACGAGCTTCGATCGCTCATCGAGACGGTAGACGGCCTTCACGTCGCCATCGTATTCGTCGTACCCCGTGTTCGGCATCGGGCCGACGTGGCGGCCGCCGACGATGTCGTTGAAATCCCGGTAGGTCATCCCGACGAGCAGGCCGAGGTCGTCGAGGCTTCCCGAGGCCTCCTGGCGGACGGTGTACGAGTCGTCCGCGCTCCCGTACCGGAATACGGTGCGCCCCCCGGCGCGGGCGTCGGGCCCGCCGAGCTCCGGCTCGCGCGTGTGGGCATAAACCGTCCCGCCGATCGAGTCGCTCCCGTACATCACCGAGCTGGAGCCGCGGATGACGTCCAGCCGGTCGATGACGAACTCGTCGAGAAGGTTCCAGTACTGGACGGGGCCGTCGCGGAAAAGCGAGTTGTTGAAGCGGATGCCGTCGAGGAGGAGGAGGTTGCGGTAGCCGGTGAAGCCGCGGATGAAGGGGGATCCACCGTGACCGGGGGAGGTCTTCTGGACGGAAGCGCCGGTCACCTCCTTGAAGATGTCGGGCACGGTGCGCGCCTGCTGCTCGCCCTGGATCGTCCCGGCGCCGACGACCTCGGCGCTGTAGGGGGCGTCGAAGACCTCGAGGGGCTTGAGCGGCGAGACCCCCTCGACAACGATCTCGGGGCGCTTCGCCGGGGCTTCCGCCGTCCCCGCACCGGTTGGCGCGGGCGCTTCCTCCGAGGCGGCGGGGAGCACGACACCGGAAACGAGGGCCAGGAGCGCAGAAAGGATTCGTTGTCGGTTCGACAAGGTGGACCCCCTGAATTGGAGTTCCACCACAACAAAGCAAAAGACGTGCCAGAAGGGATTGCTTTCGCGATTTGCCGGCGCGGCGGGGCGCCTTAGCCCTTGAGACGCAAGGAAATGGGGAGGGCCCGCAAGGCGGTGACGGCGACGGCTCCCTGCAAAACCCACGAGAAAGGGGTCGTATAGAATACGCATCAGTCGTGTACATTAATGCGCCTGTGCGTCGGGACGAGTGGCCTAGACGGTGTGGAGGCCGGGGCGGTTCGGAGGGGGGTGTTCTGCGCGGGGTGGATGAGGTCAGGCGCGCCGGCGGAGCACGAACCCGGCGGCGATGTTAATCGCCGCGGCCGCCGGCAGGATCCCGCCGGCGCCGCCCGATTCGCCGCGGCCCGACGCGGTCACGAAGCAGAGCGGCCGTCCGCCGTCCCCGTCCTCCGGCACGATCCCGTCCGACCCGCCGTCCGCCTTCGCGAAGTGCAGGGCGAGCGACTTCGCCGCGTACGGGGTGTTGCCGAAGGCCCCCTGGTTCGAGCGCAGGCCGTTCGGCTCCGGCTCCTCGTCCCACGGGTCGCCCGGGTCCCCGGCGTCGACGGCAACGTCCCCGGTCCGTTCCCGGTAGTCGTACGCCGCCGGATCGCGGAAGGCCACGGCGACGGAGAGGTTCCCGCGCGGCGGGGCTTCGGGGACGTCGACGAGGGCGGCGCCCGAGGCGGCGCCGAGGACGTTGCCGAAGAAGGCGCTGTGGGTGACGGCGGTCTCGGGGCGGCCCGTCACGCCGGCGCCCCCGTTCCGCGCGGCGATGATCCCGCGGAAGGCGGCCAGCGGCGTCCGCGCGACGATCCCGTCCCCCGCGTTGTCCGCCACCGTCAGGAACGTCCCCTCCACCGCGCCCATCGGCCCGGTCACGATCCCCGGACCGGCGAGCTGGACGACCTGCAGGTTGCGCAGCCGCACGTCGGCGTCGCCCGTGTCGATCCCGGTCCCACCGCCGGTGACGGTGAGGTGCTCGACCGCGACCCGGCCGGCCGCGGCGGCGCCGGCGAGCCGGAGGACGACCGGCGCCCCCTGCCCGTCGAGGAGGGTCAGGTGCGGCGCATACCCGCGGAGCGAAACGCCGCCCTGCAGAACGAGCCCGCCTGCCACGCGGAACGTCTTCGGCCCGAGCCTCACCGTCTCCCCCGGCGCCGCGGCGTCGATCGCCTGCTGGACCGTGAGGAAGCCCGAGCGGTCGCCGAGGCGGATGTCCGGCTGCGGCGTCGCGGTCACGAGGACCCCCGCGCTTTCGTTGCCCGCCCCGTCCACCGCCGTCAGCAGGAAGTCGTACGGCGTCTCGTTGTCCAGCCGCCCGATCGACGCCGCCGTCACGTTACCCAGACGGACGGTCTCGGCGCGGGCGAAGCCCGTGCCGCCGGTCTGGAAGTGGATGTTGTAGCCGACGACGTCCGGACTGGCGCTCGCCGTCCAACCGAGCTGGACCGCGCCGTCCAGGGGAAGGACGGAAAGGCCGGTCGGGGAGGCGGGCGGGTCGGGATCGTACTGGACGACGAAGGACGCCGTCCGGCTCCACGGGGAGAGCGCTCCGGAGGCGTCGCGGACCCGCACGCGCCACGCGACGCGCGCGTTGGCGGGGACCGGCGCGGCGAGGGCGTACCCGGTCGCCCCGGCGGGGAGGGCCGGCCGCACGGCGCGGGGATCCCCGTCCAGCCCGGGCGCGGGACCCTCCGCCAGCGCCCCCCCGACCTCGACGCGGTATTCCAGCATCGGCGACAGGCTTTCCGGCGCGTCGATCGCGTCCGGGTCGGTCGCCGCCGCCCAGCGGAAGTCGGGATAGTGGCTGGCCACGTCCGCGCCGTCGGCCGGATCGAGAAGCGACGGGGCGTCGGGGGGCCGGTTCGCGCCGGCAAAGGCGAGGAGCTCGCCCCCGGCTCCCGCCACGAAGAGGCGTCCGTCGGATACCGCCGGGGAGGCCGCGGCAGGCACGGGGAGCGCGAGCCGGTCGACCGGGCCGGTCTCCAGCGCCTCCGCGTCGAAGGTCAACATCTCGTCGCCGGCGGCCAGGAGCAGGCGCCGCCCGCTCAGGACGGGCGCGGAGACCGGGCCGAAAAAGGGCGGGAGGGGGACGGATCGCCAGCAGGCCCGCTGGCGCCAGCAGGACGCGACCGTGCCGGCGTCCGCGTCGGCCCGGACCAGGACGAGGACGTCGCCGTCCACCGTCCGCTCGCGGCGCAAGGCGAAGAGCGTCCGCCCGACGAAGACGGGCGCGAAGGCCTCCGCCGCCGCGGCGTCGGCCAGGGAGGCGCGCAGGGCGTCGAGCGGGCGGCCGAGCATCAGCTCCGCGAGGTCGAGCCCCGCGGCGAGGCCGTCCGGCCCCCCCTCGAAGAGCGGGACCAGGTCGGCCGCCGGGAGGTCGAGCAGCGCGGCAAAGTCGGCGGCCGCGGCCGCTTCGGCCGCGTCGTCCGGCGGCGGCAGGACGATGCGGCAGGCGACGGAGCAGGCCGCGACGTCGATCACGTAGATCCGCCGGTCGGCGCCGCCGGGACAGACGGCGAGGAGCCCGTCCGTTCCCGGCGCGGCCGCCGTCGGCGCGCGCTGGCCGGAGGGGATCCGGAAGCTCCAGGCCGCGACGCTGCC
>CAYUME010000283.1:0-6494 GCA_964445475.1 uncultured Planctomycetia bacterium | reverse complement strand
GATGGCCTTTCCGAAGCGCGGGTTCTTCGCGGGATCGGGGCCGGAGCGGTGCGGGGAGGTCCGGGTCGTCGACCTCGGAATCCCGCGCCCGGTCCCGGCGTGGGACGGGAGTCGGCTGCAGGCGTGACCGTCGGGGTTCCGTGTGACCGAGGTCGTGTTGCGGACGTCCGTTCACGAGGGGTGTCCGGTGACGCGCTTCCTGATCCTGTCCGCCAGCGGAGGAGCCGGTCACGTGCGCGCGGGGCAGGCCCTCGAGGCCGCCTGCCGCGAGCGGGCGTCCCGCGACGAGGTCGCCCACCACGACGTTCTCGAGTTCTGCAACCGCCCGACGCGGCTGGTGGTCTCCGATCTCTATCTCGGCGTCGTCAACAAGGCGCCGACCCTCTACCGCTTCCTGTACGAGCGCCTGGACCACGAGCAGTCGCGGCTGACCCGGTCCCTGGTGCGGCGGTACGACCGGATGGCCTACCGGTCCCTGGAGCGGCGCGTGCTGGCGTTCGACCCCGGCGAGATCGTCTGCACCCACTTCCTCCCGGCGCACGTCCTGGTGGCCAAGCGGGAGGCCGGGCCCCGGGGGAGGGGTCGGGGGGAGGCCGGCGGCGCCATCCGGGCCCGGATCTCCGTGGTCGTCACCGACTACGACGCCCACGCCTTCTGGATCAACCCCGGCGTCGACCGGTACTTCGTCGGGTCGGACGAGGTCCGTCATCTGCTCGTCCGCCGCGGAATCGCGGAGGACCGGATCCGGGTGACGGGGATCCCGGTCCACCCGGCCTTCAGCCGGCAGCGGGGGCGGGAGGCGGCGTCGCGTGCCCTGGGCCTCAACCCGGACCGGCCCACCGTCCTGCTGATGAGCGGCGGCTTCGGCGTCGGCCGCGTCGAGGAGACGCTCCAGCGGCTCCTGGCCCTGCCGGAGACGGTCCAGTTCCTGGTCGTGGCGGGCCGGAACGAGGCGCTGCGGGCGCGGCTGGAGCGGGCGGGCGCGAAGGCGCGGGGGCGCGTCCGCGTCTTCGGCTTCGTCGACAACATCCACGACCACATGGAGGCGAGCGACCTGGCGGTGACGAAGGCGGGGGGACTGACGGTGACGGAATGCCTGGCGCGCGGCCTGCCCCTGGTCGTCGTCAACCCGATCCCGGGGCAGGAGGAGATGAACGCGGACTGGCTGGTGGAGTACGGGGCGGCGGTGAAGGTCCGGCAGCCGGAGCTGCTGCCGTACAAGCTGGGGCAGCTGCTGCAGGACGGGCAGCGGTGGGGAATGATGAAACGCGCCGCGCGCCGGCTCGGCCGGCCCGGCGCGGCGTTCGACATCCTGGAGGATCTCCGGGCGCGGCCGGAGCCGCGGGCCGCGACGGCCCGGTGAGGGCTCCGTCCGCGCCTGGAGTTGTCGTGTTTCGTGGTCCCATTCTTGGCCGGGGGGGGAGTATGGCTGCGACCGACCGTCATCCGGCGCCCGGGGGGTTGGACCCGAAGGTGATCACCGCCATGAAGGCGGAGTGGTCATCCAAGGACACCCGCATGTTCCGCCTGCGGGTGAAGCAGATCGAGCAGGCCAACGCCGGCCCGATCGCGAAGGACGGGCGCGTGGAGGCGACGGAGCTGGTCCGCTCGTAGCGGACCGACGGCGCGCCGGTTGTATGGGATCCGACGGAAGGGGACCGGGCCCCGCGGCGGGCGACGCCGCGGGGCCCCCCCGCACCCGGCCGTCTGCGCCGCGATCGCTGCGGAAGCCCTTCCCAAACCGCCCGGCGGAGGCTATAACGGGGGCGGTTCTTCGGGAGGGGCCGCCGCATGAAGATCGTTCTGGCCGAGGACGAGAAGAGCATCGCCGTCACCCTGCGCGATGCCCTGCACGACGCGGGGCACACCGTCGATACGGCCTCCGACGGGCGCGTCGCCCTCGATCTGCTCCGCAGCCGGGAGCCCGACTGCCTCATCTCCGACATCCGCATGCCGGGGCTCGACGGGCTGGCCCTCCTCAAGGCCTCCCGCGAGCTGCGCGCCGACTTTCCTGTCATCCTCATCACCGCCTTCGGGAGCATCGACCTCGCCGTCCAGGCGATGAAGCTGGGCGCCCACGACTTCCTCCCCAAGCCCTTCCTCAACGAGGAGGTGATCGTCCGCCTGGAGCGCCTCGAGAAGCACCTCGCCCTCAACGCCGAGTGCCGGCGCCTCAGCGCCCTCCTCAAGGACGGCCAGCCGGTCGGACCGTTCCTGGGCGAGAGCCGCCCCATGCGCGAGGTCTTCTCCCTCATCGAGTCGGTGGCCGACGGCGACACGACCGTCCTCGTCGAGGGGGAGAGCGGCACCGGCAAGGAGCTGGTCGCGGAGGCGATCCACTACAACGGCGGCCGGAAGCGCGGGGCCCTCGTCAAGCTCTCCTGCGCCGTCTTCCCCGAGGGGCTCATCGAGGACGAGCTGTTCGGGCACGAGAAGGGGGCCTTCACCGACGCGCGCGAGCCGCGCGCCGGACGCTTCGAGCGGGCGGCCGGCGGCACCCTCTTTCTCGACGACATCGATGATCTCCCGTCCCAGACCCAGGTCAAGTTCCTGCGCGTCCTCCAGGAGCGGACGATCGAGCGGCTCGGCGGCAGCCGCTCCATCCCCGTCGACGTCCGCATCGTGGCCGCCACCAAGGTGGATCTCGCCCAGGCCGTGCGCGAGAAGCGCTTCCGGGAGGACCTTTTTTACCGGCTCAACGTCGTGACGATCCGGGTCCCCCCGCTGCGGGACCGCCTCGAGGACATCCCCCTGCTCGTGGCGCATTTCATCCGGAAGTCCGGGAATACGCCATCCAGCCGGAGACCCTGCAGGCGATGATGTCCCATGCGTGGCCCGGGAACGTGCGGGAGCTGGAGCATGCGGTGGAGCGGGCGATCGCGCTGGCCGGGACGGACCGGACGCTGAGCCCGGCCCACCTCTTCAAGCCGTCGGGCGTTTCCACGGCGGGGAGGGAGGCGACGAAAGCCCTCGGCACGCTGGAGGCGGCGGTCCGCCAGGCGGAGATCGCCCACATCCGGAGGATCCTGGAGTACACGAAGGGGCACAAGGGCGAGGCGGCCCAGATCCTCGGGATCAGCCGGAAGAACCTGTGGGAGAAGATGCGGCAGTACGAGATGGATGCCACCGGATCGTAACAACGTTCCAGGGGGGTAACGTGACGGCCGCCGACGAATTCCTCATGGGTTAATAACGTGCGAACCCGTCGCAATGCATTGTGCGATATGGTTTTGTGTGTGTTTTGGGGCGCGTTTCGGGACCAAGCCCTGTGGTCTTGGTACGTGTTTTGCTTCATACTGCGGTTGACGGCCTGATCCACGCCTGATAAACTATGGGTGTGGAAGCGGGAGTCGGCTTCTGACCGCCATTAAGGAGATCGATTGTGAAGAGATCTTCCTGTCACAGGAGACCGGCTCGCGGGTTCACGCTCATCGAGCTGCTGGTCGTCATCGCCATCATCGGGATCCTGGTGGCCCTGCTGATGCCGGCCCTGTCCAAGGCCCGGTGCGTGGCCCGGAACGGCACGTGCATGGCGACCATCGCCGACCTGACGCGGGCCTTCGAGGCGTACGAGTCCGACTTCGGCATCTATCCCTGCGACCCCTCCTGGGGCCCCACCGGAAAGAGCAACGACACGAAGGTCTTCGTGAAGCTCCTCCGGACGAAGGGCCCGCGCTTCTCCACCTACTACAACTTCAAGGAGGACGACCTCATTGCGGAAGAGTACATCAGCTCCAACGACAGGCCCTTCCGGTACACCTTCCCCGCGTACGGGGTCAACAAGGGCCCGGACAATGTCATGCACAACGAGCTTCCGTTCTTGCTCTGGACCTACGGGTGTCTTCAGGGCGCCCCGGAGAACGAGTACGAGAACAACAACTGGAGCCGGTGACGCGGCGCGGTTCGGGGTCCCAGGCGGGGGAACAGGCATGAGCGGCATGCGAGCGGGTCGTGGACGTGCCGGAGTCACCCGCCTGCGCCCGGGGAGCCCGGGCCGGACGCTTCGGCGGGGCTTCACGCTGCTCGAGCTCCTGATCGTCATCTCCATCATCGGCCTGCTCTTCATCTGGCTGATCGTCGCCCTCGTGAACGCGCATGGCCGGGCGAAGATCCACGACACCGAGGCGCTCATCTCCCGCCTGAAGAACGGGTGTGTCGCGTACCGCGAGACCTACGGGTCCGGCCGCGACTACCCGCCGATGGAGCCGGTGAGCAGCTGCAGCCTCAACACGCAGACCGACAACTCCTCCCAGAACCTCTACAAGTACCTCTGCACCCCCCTTCGCCTCTTCAAGGGGTTCGCCAACGTCACCTCCGCCCAGCAGATGCCGGGACTCAACGACCCCACCGGCGAGATCCAGAAGCCGCTCATGGACGTCGAGGAGTCCCGCGTTCTCAACAAGTGCATCCTGGACTACTGGGACCGGCGCCTTCTCTACTACTCCGGAACGGCCTCCGGCGGCGACCCGTTCGCCGGCATCAAGGCCCACGACCAGGTGAACCCGGGTCGCGGCGCCCACTTCGACATCGTTTCCGACGGCCCCTATGTCACGGGCAAGGACCCGGACGGCACGGACTGCCGCATTTCGACGTTCAAGTCGAAGCTGGAGGTCGAGTGACCATGAAACGAAAACGGAATGCGGCCGGCTTCACGCTGATCGAGCTGCTGGTCGTGATCTCGATCATCGTGATCGTCGTCACGTCGACCATCTTCATGATCGGCAACTTCTTCCGGGGGAGCGCCGTCAAGGAGGCCGGCCGGATCGTCGCCGCCGCCTTCTCGCGCGGGCGGCAGCAGGCCTCGACGACCCGCCTGGTGCACTACCTCGTCTTCGACTTCGGCAACTGCATGATGCGCCTGCACGCGGACGACGTGACCACGCGCGACAAGGTCTTCACCTCGGCGGACCCGGTGTCGGGGGAGCCGATGACCCTGCCGAGCAACGTCTATTTCGACCGGATTTCGGGGCAGACCCAGGGGGCCCCCTTTGTCGCCTTCCAGCCCGACGGCAGCGTGACGTTCTACGCCTCCAGCGGGGGGGCCTACCCGGACGTTTCCTGGGCCGACTCCTCCGTCGGGTACCGGGAGGGGAGCGACACCCCGCCCAGCCGCTCCGACGTCGTGCTCCGGCTCGGGTCGAATTCCGCCAATGCGCCGGACAAGGTCTACATCGACGTCGTGCCCGTGACGGGCCTGATCCGCAAGATCGAATACTACCACCGCGTCGGGGCCAGTGCGTTGCCGTAAGGGGCGGCCGGCGCCGGGTCGCGGGCCCTCCGCCGATCCGGGACCTTTCACGCGAGGAGGAGCCATGAGGGCGCGCAACCGGCAGGACGGATTCACGCTGATCGAGATCCTGATCGCCCTGGTCGTCCTGGTGGTCGGGATCGTCGGCGTCGTGGCCGTCTTCCCCGTCGGCATCCGGAGGACGGCCGAGGCGACGGGGGACACGATCGCCGCCAACCTGGCGGAGTCCGTTCACGCGGCGCTGGTGGCCGCGCACCGGAACGTGGTGATCCCGGCGGCGCCCCCGGGCGGCGTCGCGCCCGCGCCGCGCGTGGTCCTCATCCACGACCTCCATCCGGGGAACAAGGGGACGGGGCGCTACGAGTTCGAGCTGCCGCCGATCCCGACCTCGGCCAACACCAGCCCGACCCCCGCGCAGGTCAACCAGTACCCGTATTGCCATCCGGATTCTTCCCGGTCGAGCACGGACGTCTTCACCCTGGCCAACGATCCCTACCTCGGGGAGACCACGCGGAGCGTGCGGCTGGAGAGCGATCCGACCGAGTCCTACTCGTTCTACGGATTCAAGTTCTACGTGCGGAAGGTCCCGACGATCCCCGTCGGGGGGAACACGGGGCTGTACGAGTACACGATCTACATCTTCCGGATTCCGGGGCGCGGGCCCCTGCAGGCCACCGGCGGCTCGAGCGGCGGCGGCCGTGGCGGCCGTGGCGGCGGCGGATCGACCCGCTACGCCCAGGACACGCCTCCCGGCACCGCGTTGATCCCCGGGCTGTCGGCGGGCAAGCCGACGGTCCCGTACTGGATCCTCACCGCCCGGATCAGCGGACCCTAGCGGGGGGAGCGACGGGCGGCGTCCGGGACGTTTTGCGGGGGGCTGGATTCGACCGAACGGCGACGGTCCGCACGAGGAGGAGAAACCATGATGTCTCCGCGCAGGCAGGGCGGCTTCACCCTGATCGAGCTGCTGGTGGCCATCTCCCTGATGATCATCCTCACCACCAGCATGGTCCTCATCTTCAACCAGAGCGTCCAGACGGTGAAGGTGAGCGAGGCGCGCATCAAGATCCAGAACTCCGCGCGCGCGGCGATGGACCACCTCTGGCGCGACGCCTCCAGCATGCTCCCCATGGACGGCGGCTCCCAGCGGTTCTGGATGCTGGACGACGCGGTCGATCCGGTCTCCGGCGGCACGATGTCCGTGACCGACGCCAACCGCCACATCACCGGGGCCGTGGACAGCATC
>CAYUME010000282.1:0-6504 GCA_964445475.1 uncultured Planctomycetia bacterium | reverse complement strand
AGCGCGACGTAGGGGAGGGCCGCCCCGACGTGCGACCAGCGGACGGCGTCCCGGTGCCCCATCAGCCACAGGACCATCTCCGCAATCCCCCCCGCGTTCATCCACAGGAGCAGCGTTGTCAGGGACGCGCAGAACGCGCCGACTGCGAGCCCCGCCAGGAGGAGTGTCTCCATCGAGGCCCGGCCCCCGGAACGGCCGATCAGGTAGACGACGGCGACGGCGGCGACGCCGCCGGCAAAGGCGAAGAGCGGGACGGTGTCGAGGCCGAGGAGCGAGATCGAGGCGCCGAAGGCGATGGCCGCGACGGCGCCGACGGAGGCGCCCCCGGAGACGCCGATGACGAACGGGTCGGCCAGCGGGTTCCGGAAGAGGCCCTGGAAGATCGTCCCGGAGAAGGCGAGGGCGGCGCCCACGACCCAGGCCAGCACCGCGCGCGGCAGGCGCAGCTCCCAGACGACGAGGGAGGCGGTGGCCGCCTCGGGGCCGGACGGCGGACCGGCGAGCAGGGCGCGGACCGCCTCGCCCGGTCCGAGGTCGCTCGGCCCGAACGCGGTCGCCGCTGCGATCGCGGCGAGGCCGGCGGCGAGGAGGAGCGGCAGCAGGAGCGATCGCTTCATGGCGGTTGTTTGTGGGTCCTGGAGGAATCGCCGCTAGAACTTATCCGGGTGCAAGATCTTCGCCAGCGATTCGATCCCCTCGACCATCCGCGGCGTTTCACGGGCGAAGTGGTCCCGGTTGACGGGGATCACGCGTCCCTCCCGCACGGCGCGCAGCGACTCCCACCCCGGCCGCCGGGCGCACAGCTCGGGGTTGTCGTGTGCCAGCAGGAAGAAGTCGGGCGGCTCCGCGAGGACCGACTCCCACGCGACCGTCCCCCATCCCGCGAGACGGGGCGCGGCGGCGTTGCGGCCGCCGGCCAGGGCGACGGCGTCGTCGAGGGAGGTCCCGCCGCCCGCGGTCCAGAGCGGGTCGGGCCAGTATTCGATCAGGACGCGGGGACGCCGGTCGGGAGGGACCTCCGCGAGGGCGGCTCGGACGCGGTCGCAGCGGGCGCGGAGCGCGCCGGCGAGCCGGCGGCCGGCCTCGGCGTCCCCGAGCGCGCCGCCGAGTCCTTCGAGGTCCGTGAAGAGGTTCTCGAGCGATCGCGAGGCGGAGCCCCAGGTCGGGATGTCCATCGCGGCGACGCGGTCGAGCGTCTTGCCCACCATCCGGCCGTTCCCGATCACGAGGTCGGGCCGGAGCGCGAGGAGGCGCTCGAAGTCGGCGGCGGGGCCGCCGATCTTCGGCAGGGCCTTCGCGTCGGCGGGGTAGTCGCAGGAGGCGGTCACCCCGACGAGGCGGTCGCCGAGGCCGAGCGCGAAGGCGCACTCCGTGGCGCTCGGCGAGAGGGAGACGACGCGGGCGGGGGCGGTGGGGGGGCGCGTGGCGGGGCGGCTCGCCGTGTTCCGTAGCGCCCACGCCGCAGCGACCGAGGCGGCTGCCGCCAGGACCAGCGCGACGACGGCTCGTCGGTTCAGGGGCATGCCGTGTCGTCCGGCAGGA
The DNA here is from genome assembly GCA_964445475.1 of uncultured Planctomycetia bacterium. Taxonomy (GTDB): domain Bacteria; phylum Planctomycetota; class MHYJ01; order CAYUME01; family CAYUME01; genus CAYUME01. The sequence goes on along the minus strand of CAYUME010000282.1, from coordinate 4,962 downwards.
GATCCGCGAAGACGAATCCGTCCCGTTCGACCGTCTCCCCGGGGCGCGCGGCCACGGGATGGCGGAACATCGGCCCGTCGACGACGCACGTGTGGAACTCGCCGTTTTCGCCGCAGGGATCGACGGACGCCGGCAGGTCCGCGAGGAGGGCCGCGTCGAACGCGCGCCCGGCGAACGACGCCGGAAGCTTCCGGGGGTCGACGCACGTGAGGCGAGCCCGGAGCCCGCCCGTGATCATCTCGCGTGCCAGCGCGCGCGTGTCGCGCCCCCAGAGCGGGAAGCGGGGGGCGATCCCCGTCCCCCGCATCCGGTCCTCCCGGTAGCGCCGGACGTCTTCGAGGTAGAGGTCCCCGAAGGCGACCTGCGTGATGCCCTCCTCCCGCGCGCGCGCGAGCGCCGCCGCCATGGCGGCCTCGTAGGTCTCGTTCGGGCACGGGGAGGGGATGAGGGCCTTCCGGAGCGGGACCTCCGCCGCGGCGGCCTGGGCCTCGAGCAGCGACTCGCGGACGGCGTGCATGGCGGCGCGGCCGTGCGTCGCGTTGACCACGCACAGCAGCCCGGCGACGTCCACGTCGCCCTGCTGCCGGAGCGTGTGGAGGACCCACGCCGCGTCTTTTCCGCTGCTCCAGCTGACAAGGACGCGGGGTCGCATGGCGGGGTCGTCTCCTCACGGCAGAGGTCACGGGAAGGGCGCGATGCGCCGCACCCGCGTCGTGGCCGAGGCCATGAAGAACGGGTCGTCCGCGCATGCGACGGCCAACTTGACCGACGGGAGCGTTTCCGGGCCGCAGGCCGTGACCGGCGCGGGGTCGTCCTCCGGGCCCGGCGCTGCCGGCTCGGCGCGGCGGTCCCGGAGGGCGCGCAGGGTCTCGGCCTGCTCGAGCGGCGCGGAGCGATGCCAGCGTCGGGAGCACATGGTTCCGTCTCCGGTTCGGTTTCGGATCCGCTATCCGGTGAGGGTGGGCTCGGGGACGGGGCGGGCGTGCCGGCCCACGACGACGTGCGTCTCCCCGTCGATCCGGATCACCTCGACGTCGGTCTCGAAGACGTCCCGGAGCGCCTCCGGGGTGAGCACCTCCGCCGGCGGGCCTTCCGCCGCGATGCGGCCGTCCTTCAACAGCGCGACGCGGCTGCAGAAACGCGACGCCAGGTTGATGTCGTGGAGCACGGCCAGGACCCCGCGGGGCGGCGTGTCGCGGCCGAGGTCCCGCAACAGGGAGAGCGTCTCGATCTGGTAGCGGATGTCGAGGTGCGCCGTGGGCTCGTCGACGAGCAGGAGGGGGGTCTCCTGGGCGAGTGCCCGGGCGAGGAGGACGCGCTGCCGCTCGCCGGCGCTCAGGGCGACGAGGTCCCGGTCGCGCAGCGGGGCGGCGCCCGTCCGCTCCAGCGCCTGCCGGATGGCCGCCGCGTCAGCCGCCGTCGGCCGGTCAAACGGCCCGCCGTACGGGTACCGGCCCATCTCGACGACCTCCCGCACGGTGAACGGGAAGGCGGTGGTCGAGTCCTGGGGGACCACCGCCACGCGCCGGGCCAGCGCGCGGGCGGGGAGTCGGCCGACCGGCGTGCCGCCGAGCGAAACCTCGCCGGCCGACGCCCGGATGACGCTGGTCGCGGCCCGCAGGAGCGTCGTCTTGCCCGAGCCGTTCGGCCCGAGAAGGCCGACGAATTCGCCGGGGTGGACGGCGAGATCGATCCCGGCGAGGACCTCGCCGGGGCCGTACCCGCACCGGAGCCCCCGGACGCTCAGCAACGGTTCCATGGCAGCCTCCCCACGCGGGTCCCGGACGTTGTTCAGAAATCCACCTGCATCCCGACCTCGTAGTTCACGCCGGGGGCGGGGTAGAAGGCCTCCACGCCGGTGAATCGGATCCCGCCGCTGTCGAAGTACTCCCGGTTCGTCACGTTGTGGGCGACGGCCCACGCCTGGACGACGCCATACCGGAAACGGGCGCCCAGGTCGAAGAGGAGGTAGTCGGGCAGCAGATCGCGGTCGTTGTCGAGGTCGTTGATGAGGTAGCGGGCGCCGACGTAGTGGGCGCTGCCGGTGAGGAGGACTCCGTCCACGACGGTCACCTCCACGCCGAGCAGCCCCTCGTGCTCGGGGGTGAGGGGCAGGGAGTTGCCCTCGTGCGGGCCCCGCTCGACGGTCGTCTTGGTGAAGGCGTAGGTGGCGGAGAGGAAGACGGGCTCGGCGACCGCGCCGCGGGCGGTGACCTCGACCCCCTGGTGGGCGATGCGGGGGACGTTCTCATTGGCGCCGAAGCCGATGCCGCCGGGCGGCGGGACGTAGTAGATCTCGTCCTTCACGTCCATGCGGTAGACGGAGAGGGTCCCGGTGAAGCTGCGGCCCCACTCCTCGCGGACGCCGGCCTCCCACGTGGTGGCGCGCTCGGGCTTCAGCTCCGGGGCGGAGATGAGAAAGCCGACCAGCTCGTCGCGGTTGGGGTAGCGGAAGGTGCGCCCATAGGCGAGGTAGGTGCTCGTCGAGCTCCCCCATCGATAGTTGACGCCCGCGTGGGGGGACCAGGCGTCGAAGGCCTTGTTCGTCTGGGCCTCCGCGATCCCCGGGACGAGCAGGTCTTCCGTCTGCTGGCGGTAGTTGAAGAGGGCGCGGTCGAAGCGGGCCCCGCCGCTGAGGGTCAGGGCGTCGGTGACGGCCAGCTCGGCGCGCCCGAAGAGCCCCAGGAGCCGACGCTTGTAATAGGTGTCCTGGATATCGACCCAGAACCAGCCGGGGAAGTCGTTCTGCGTCCGCGAGTCGGAGACCTCGTGCCCCAGGTCGATCCCCGCCGTGACCTTCATGTCCGCGGCGTCGGGGTCGAGGAGGCGGAAGGCGGAGGTGTGCTGGAGGGTGAGCAGGAACAGGTCGCTGTCGTCGGCGGTCACGGTGTCGCCCGAACCCGGGTAGGTGATCTGGGCGTCGGTCCGGTTGTTGGTCCAGAAGGCCGAGCCCCGGCTGAGGGTCTCGATCTCGCCGGCCCCCTTGAAGAAGACCGTTTCGCGGCGCTCGAGCCCGAGGTCGAAGTGGGACGTGAAGACGGTGCTCCGGTCGTCGGCGGTCACGGTCGCCTCGCGGCCGTACTGCTCGATCTCGGCCTTGGAGAGGGTACCGGGGCGGCGACGGTGGTCCTTGTGGTAGCCGGCCTTGGTGCGGAGGGTCCAGTCCGTGTCGACCGCGAGGTCCAGCTTCAGCGACGCCTCCGACGCATCGTAGTTGCTGTTGTCGCGGAAGCCGTCGGATCGCTCGATCCGTCCGAAGGCGGCGTAGCCGAGTGCGCCGGTCCGGCCGGAGAGGAAGAGGCGCTCCCAGGAGGTGCCGAACGATCCGATCCCGGCGGCGAGGTGGCGGGAGGGCGTCTCGGCTCCGGTCTTCGTGATGATGTGGACGACGCCGCCCACGGCGGTGTCGCCGTAGAGCGCCGCCAGGGGGCCGCGGACGACCTCGATCCGCTCGATGTTCTCCAGCGGGATCGCGGCCCAGTCGGTGGTCGAGCCGGTCACGCCGTTCGTCTTCCGCCCGTCGACGAGCACCAGCAGGTGCTGGCCGTTGCCGCCGCCGTTGTTGAAGCCGCGGACGTCGACGGTGACGTCCTGCGGGCTGCTGCTGGAGCGGCGGGGGAAGAGGCCGGGGGTGGCGGCGAGGGCCTCGGCGAGGTCGCGCGCCCCGGACCGCTCGATCTCCTCCGCCGTGAGGACGGTGACGTGGGCGGGGGCGAGGAGCGCCTCGGACGGCTCGCGGGTGGCGGTGACGACGACCTCGGGGCGGGAGGCGTTTTCGGCCGGGGCCGCGACGGTCGCCGTCGGCTCGCCGGGTTTCGGGTCGGGGGCCGCCGGCGGGGCGGCGTCCTCGGCCCGTAGGGCGGCAACGGGGACGAGCAGGAGGGCGGCGGACACGATCGGACCGGCACGGCGGGCGACGCGCGACATGCGAAGCTCCTTTCCCCTCGGAAACCCGCGCGCGGCGCGCGGGCGAACGGACGGGCCGGTCTCCTGGCTTCCCCCGTGGCGCGCGGGCGCCGCCCTACTCCCGGACCCTTCCCAGCCCCCGCCGCGGGGGGCCAGTGGCCGCGTCCGGTTTCGGTGCCGGGCGGAGGCCCGGCGTTGGGGTCACAGTTGCGGGGCAGCGGCCGGTTTGCGCGGCCTTCCCGACGGCGCACGGTCGTGTCGTGCGCCGCGTGGCACCCGTCCAAAAAAAAATCCTTGACGGGGATCGGCATCCGGCCGACCCCCGTCAAGGATTGCACCCTGCTTGCTTGGTCCTTGGTTCGCGCAACCGATCATATCCGGATCGGCTCGCTCGAACGCGCGAGCGCTTACGGCCGCGCGTTGACAGGCAGGTCTTCTGGCTCCCGGGTCGTCCTTCCCTCCGCGCCTTCCCGGTCCCGGTTGGGGACCAGTGGCCTGCGTGCGGAGGGTCGTCGCCGGTCACAGCGGCGGGACCGCGGCGGTTTTTCACCGCCTTCCCTTTTCGGGCGGGCGCCCCGGCCTACGGCGGAGGCGTCCGCCCACCTGTCGGGAGCCGACCCTAACAGACCGGTCGTGGACTGTCAAGGGGCGCGTGCGGCGCATAGGGGTCGGATATTATTTGCTTGACTTGCCCCCGGGGCTCGTTATGCTAGTCTTCGATATGCAGGTGATGTAAGCCAGCTGATGTGAACGCTCGACGGACCGAGACGTGTCACCGCGTGGCTTACCGGCCACGCGGTTTTTTTATGTCCAGACGCCTTGGGAGGAGGTGATTTCTCAATGGCACGCGGCAAGGTGAAGTGGTTCAACGACCAGAAGGGCTACGGCTTCATCGAGCAGTCCGACGGCGGGAAGGACGTCTTCGTCCACCACTCCGCCATCGAGGGCGAGGGCTTCAAGACCCTGTCCCCCGGTCAGGAGGTGGAGTACGAGATGACGCAGGACGTGAAGGGGCCGAAGGCGACGAAGGTGGTGAAGCTGTAGAATCCGCCTGGC
>CAYUME010000281.1:4084-6520 GCA_964445475.1 uncultured Planctomycetia bacterium | reverse complement strand
CCGCCCCCACTTCACCGTGTCCCGGGCCTCCTCGAGGTCCTCGAGCTCGACGGACTCCTTGCGCTTCATGACGGCGATGAGGGCGCTCTCGTTGATGACGGCCTCGAGGTCGGCGCCGGAGAAGGTCGGGGTGGACCGGGCGACGACCTGGAGGTCGTCGAGGGAGGCCAGCTTGACGCGCCGGGCGTGGACGCGCAGGATCTCCTCGCGCCCCTTGACGTCGGGGGCGTCGATGACGATCTCGCGGTCGAAGCGGCCGGGGCGCAGCAGCGCCGGGTCGAGGACGTCGGGACGGTTGGTGGCGGCCAGCACGATGACGCCCTCGTCGGTGTCGAAGCCGTCCATCTCGACGAGGATGGCGTTGAGGGTCTGTTCGCGCTCGTCGTGGCCTCCGCCGAGGCCGGAGCCGCGGCGCCGCCCCACGGCGTCGATCTCGTCGAGGAAGATGATGCAGGGGGAGCTTTCCTTGGCCTGGCGGAAGAGGTCGCGGACGCGGGAGGCGCCGACGCCGACGAACATCTCGACGAAATCGGAGCCGCTGATGCTGAAGAAGGGGACGTCCGCCTCGCCGGCGATGGCCTTCGCCAGGAGCGTCTTTCCCGTGCCCGGGGGGCCGACGAGGAGGATGCCGCGCGGCATCCGGCCGCCGAGGCGCTGGAATTTCCCGGGGTCCTTGAGGAACTCGATGATCTCGCCCACCTCCTCCTTGGCCTCGTTGATGCCGGCCACGTCGTCGAAGGTGACGCGGCGCTGGTCCTTCGAGGCCACCCGGGCGCGGCTGCGGCCGAAGGAGAGGACCCCGCCCGGCCCGCCCGGGGATCGGAACTGGCGGAAGAGGAAGAACCCGATGAGGACGGCGAGGAGGACCCAGGGGATGTGCGGGAGGAGGACCTGGTAGAGGAGGACGCTGGGCTGCCGGTCGATGAAGGTCGTCCCGCGCTCGCGCGCGGTCCGGCGGGCCTCGATGAAGAAGTCCTTTTCCTGGACCTTGTCGTCGATGTCGGCGCTCGCCTGGGTCCAGCCCTCCGTGCCTTCCGGCTCCTTGTAGGTCCCCAGCGCGGAGGACCCCTCGATCTCCACCTTCTTGAACTTGCCGTCCTTGAGCTTGTCGACGAAGACGAGGTAGTCCTTGATCTTCTCCGTCTTCCGGTTCTCGATGAGGCTCTGGCTGGAGAAGACGAGGATCAGGACCGCGGTGGCGATCAGGAAGGAGAGGAGGAGATTGCGGGGGCGGCGCGGGGACCTTCCGGCGGGGAGGGTCGGCCGGCGCGGCGAACCGGGCCTCGGGGAGTCGTCCATTCGCATCCGTCCGCCTCCTCCCGCCATTCGCCCCTCACCAGGGCTCTTCCAGCTGCCGCACGACCCACTGGGCCAGCCGATCGTATACCTCCGCGCGCGCCGTGTCGACGGTCTCGCCGCGGGCGTAGACCAGAGACGCCCACTCCGTCCGGTCTCGCTCGACGAGGACCTTTCCCGTCCGCGGGCTCTCGATCCGGATCCGGAGCTGGACGAGGACCGAGCCTTCCAGCACCGCGTCCGTCTCGCCCTGCACCAGGGCGGGCTGGGTGAACTGGAGGATCGTCCCCCGGATCACCAGGTCGGCCCCGGCGGGCGAGGCGGCCACGCGGTAGGGGGTCCGGGTGACCACCTCCCGCGCCACCGCGTTGGTCAGGTCGAACTCCTGGAGGCGACGGGTCGTCAGGTTCTCGAAGACCGGGATCGCGACGGACTCGACCCCCTTCCGGTAGCCGCCGTCGAACGCGTAGTCCCAGACGCAGCCGCCGGCGAGGGCGGCCACCGCGAGGACGACCCGGGTGCGCCAGGGGGCGTCGTTCACTGGGGGTCGGGCTCTGGCTCGGGAAGCGTCTTGAGGGTCTCCGCGGCCGTCCTGCCCGCCTCGGTCTCCGGGTAGTCCGTGGCGACGGCCGCATACATGAAGCGGGCTCCGGTCTCGCGGCCGCGGGCGCTGTAGTAGTCGGCCACGGCCAGCGCCTTCCGGGCCAGGATCGACTTCACCTCCGACAGCGTCTTTTTCGCCTCGTCGGAGAGGGAGCTCGACGGGTAGTCGAGCAGGAATTTCTCGAGCTGGCGGCGCGCGGCCTCCAGGGGCTTCGGGTCGTAGTCGATGCCCTTGAACTGGCGGAACTCGCACAGCCCGATCCGGTAGAGCGCCGCCTCGGCCCAGGGCGTGCGGGGGTATTCCCGTCGCACCGTGTCGAACTCGCCCGACGCCACCGCGAACTCCTCTCCGCGGTAGAAGAACTCGGCCAGGTGGAAGGCCTGCTCGGCGGAAAAGTCCTCGCGGGGATAGCGGTTGAGCAGGTCGCGGACGGCCTGGACGCCCGCGGTGGAGGACTGGTCGGCGTAGGCGAAGGCGTTGCCGAAGGCCTCGCGGAGGGTGTCGGGGAGGAGGGGGGCGCGGGTATAGCGGTCGAA
>CAYUME010000281.1:3256-4074 GCA_964445475.1 uncultured Planctomycetia bacterium | reverse complement strand
AAGGATCCACCAGCCAGCGAGGGCTGCGACCATCGGCTGGATGAGGAGGCTCAGCGAGGAGTAACCGGCGGGGAGATGGGCGAAGCCGTAGGTGAGGAGGCCCTGCCCGAGCACTTGGGCGGTGAGGGCGAGCCCGGCGAGGATGGCCCAGCCGCGGAGGGTGTCGGGGAGGAGGGGGGAGCGGGTATAGCGGTCGAAGAACTCGAGGAACGCGGCATGGGCCTCGCCGCGGCGGTCCACGCGGGCCAGGGTGCGCGCCTCTTCGCGCAGCGCCTCCGCTTTGAGCGTCGCGTCGACGGGGCTGCCGTGGATGGCCCGGAAGGCGTTGATCGCGCCGTCCGCGTCCCCGTCCTGGTTCATGGCCTGGCCGGCCGCCAGGAGGTCCTTGGGCGTGAGCGCGCGGTCCGAGTGGCTCTGCACAAACCGGCCGCGGTCCGTCTCGTACGACCAGGTCGTCGTCAGGTCCCGGGGCGGCGCGGCGGGACCCGTCGAGGGGGCGCCGCCGCAGGCCGCGATCCACGCGGCCGCGGGAACGGCGAGCCGGGCCGCGAGGGAGGCGCGGCACGCCCGGAGGGATTGGCAGGTCGTCGGCCCCATGGTGCGGATCCTTCCGCCTCGTTCACGACATGACGCCCGAGCCATAAATGCTAGCAAGTTCGCGATCCTGATGCAACGCCAATGCCGGCGCTCCGCCGCGTCGGGAAGGGGGGGCGGAGCGACCCGGGGGCGGGCGTCACGGCAGCATCGTCAGCGCGACCGGCGGCCGCTCCAGGAGGTCGGTGTAGGCGGCCCGCAGGACGGCGCGCACCTCCTGCCGG
>CAYUME010000281.1:0-3246 GCA_964445475.1 uncultured Planctomycetia bacterium | reverse complement strand
CGGGGCGCCCCCCCGGGGGGGGGGTGGGGGGGCCCCCCCGGCGGCCCCCCCCCCCGGGCGGCGGGGGGGGGGGGGGGGGGGGGGGGGGCAGGCGGGGGCCGGGCTCGGCGAGGTGGTCCAGCAGGCGGAGCGACTCGGCGCGGACGCGGAGGGAGGCCGCCTCGCCGCGGGCGCAGCGGTCGCAGAGCGCGCCGCCGGCGCGCGGGCTGTAGAGCGCCGTCGGGCCGTGCGGCGCGCCGCACGCCGCGCAGACCGCGAGACGGGGGCGGTGCCCCAGGTGCGTCAGGGCCTGGGCTTCGAAGCGGAAGAGCACCGCCTCCCAGGGCGGCGGGGAGGCCGGGCCTCCGGCCGGTCCCGTGTCCGAGAGGCCGGCGAGCGTCTCCACCAGCAGGTCGAACAGGGCGGGGGTGGGCATCCCTTCAGCCGTGAGGCCCAGCAGGATCTCCGCGCACCATCCGGCGGCGATGAGGCGGACCGGGTCGGCGCGGAGGCCGGCGTGGGCGTCGAGGAGGTCGGCGGCGGTGAGGAGGTGGAGCTGGCCGGCGGGCTTCTCGCGGAAGTTGAGGCGGTGGAGGGCGAAGAGGTCGAAGGGCCCGTGGAAGGCGGTCTTGGCGCGCTTGGCCCCCTTCGCGATGCCGGTCATCCGCCCCGCCTCGCGCGTCCAGAAGGTCACCACCTGGCTCGTCTCGCTGTAGTCGACGGTCCGGAGGACGACGCCGTCGGCGGTGCGGGGGGTGGACATGGGGGGACTATTTCACATCTCGTGCGGGGTTTCAAGCCGGTCAACGGGACCGGTCCTGCAGAAGACGGCACGGCGGGCGGGCGGTCACAGGAACGGGCTGAACATCCGGGCGGTCGCGTCGCGGAGGCGGACGGGGACGCTGCGGCCGTCCATCTCCTTCTGGGTGACGCGGTGGGCGCGGGCGCGCTTCGATTCGATGTAGGCCTCCACCCGCGCCGCCAGCGCCGCGTCGTAGCATTCCACGTTGAACTCGAAGTTGAGCCTCAGGCTCCGCGGGTCCCAGTTTGCCGACCCCAGCAGCGTCCAGAGCCCGTCGACGACCATGAGCTTCGAGTGGTCGAACGGCTCCGGCGTCCGCCAGACGCGGCAGCCGCCCTCGAGGACCTGCCAGAGGAGCGCGGCCGACGCCCACCGCACGAGCCGCACGTCGGGACGCGCCGGCAGCACGACGTCCACCTCCACCCCCCGCATCGCCGCCAGGCACAGCGCCTGGATGAGGGAGGGATCGGGGAGGAAGTAGGGCGTCATGACGCGGACCGAGCGGATGGCGCAGTCGAGGGCGCCGAGGAGGGTCCATCGGAGCTTCTCGAAGTGCTCGCCCGGGTCGAAGGGGATGCCGCGGGCGAGCGTGTTGCCCTGCGGCGCGAGCGGCGGGAACCATGTCTCGCCTTTCAGCGACTCCCCGGTCGTGAACGTCCAGTCCTCCGCGAAGGTCTCCAGGAGGTGGCTGACGACCGGCCCCTCGATCCGGAAGTGGATGTCCTGCTCGGCGGCCGTGCCGGCCGCCGAGACGACGTGCGACTGCCGGATGTTCATGCTGCCGGTGAAGCCGACGCGGCCGTCCGTGACAAGGAGCTTCCGGTGGTTCCGGAGGTTCATGTAGGACGATCGCCAGGGGACGCGGACGGGGAGGAACCGCTCGACAGGGACCCCGTGGGCCCGGAGGGCCCGCTCGGCGCGGGAGAAGAGCCCGATGCCGACGGCATCCAGGAGGACGCGCACGGCGAGGCCGCGGCGGGCGGCGCGGGCGAGGGCATCGACGAACGGGGTCCCCGCTGCGTCGGCGACGAAGATGTACGAGGCCAGCGCGACCGACCGTTCCGCGCGGTCGATCGCCTCGAGCATCGCCGGGTAGGCCTCCTCGCCGTTGACGAGCGGCACGACGGTGTTGCCGTGCAGGAGCGACCGCCCGAGGGCCGTGTCCCCGACGCGCACCAGCGCGGCGAGGTGGGCTCCGTCGGGGCCGAGGCACTGTTCCAGCCGGTCGGCCGGGCAGGCCACGATGGTGCCGCCCGCGTCCGCCGGGACGCGCCGCCGGCGCAGCTTCGCCGCGCGCCGTTCGATCCGGTTGATCCCGAAGAGGGCGTAAAAGACCGGGCCGAGGATCGGGACGAGGAGGCACACCGCCGCCCAGCCCGCCGCCGACCGGGGGTCCCGTTTGTTGAGGATCGCGTGACCCGCCGCGGCGAGGACCACCGCCGTCTCGAGGGCGGCGGCCGCATAGTAGAGGGCGACTGGAAGCCATTCCAGCATGGCGGGAGCGGATCGAATAAGGTGAGGGGCGCCCTCTTCGGGGCGGACGTCACGTCGAGTTGAAGCCCTCACCGGCCGCCTGGGCAGCCAGGACCTTGGAAAGCTGGCGGGGGGATATGTAGGCGAGGTCGACGAGGACGGCGCCGAGGAAGGGCTTCGGACGGCTCCGGTTCTGGATGCCCAGGGCCTCGTTGAGCTGCTCCTGCGAGATGAAGCCGCAGTTGATCGCGATCCGGCCGAACTTCCCCTCCTCCTCCCGGCCCTTGGGGACCGCCTGGACCTTCGAGGCCTGGGCCATCAGGGCGACCTGTTCGCCCAGGACGCGGGCCAGCGTCTTGGCGTTGAGGCGGCCCAGCTCCACGAGGAGGGAGCCGAGGAACGGCTTCGGCGTCCGGCGCTTCTGGATGTCGAGCGCCTCGTTCAGCTCGGCGACGGTCATGAAGCCCATCCGCACGGCGATGTGCCCCACCTGGAGGCTCCCCGGGGCTGCGGGATCCAGCGGCTTGGGGGCTGCGGAGGCGGGCCGGGCGACCGGTCGCGGGACGGGGATCGGGACCGGAATGGGGACGAGATCCCCCGGCTTTGCCGGCGGAGGGGTGCCGGGCACGCCCGTCGCCTTCACCGGCGCTTTCGGGGTGGTCGGAGTCCCGCCGGGCCCGTCGGCCAGCTTCTTCAGCGCGGCGGAGGGGCTTGCGATGGGGCGCGGGATGGGGATCTGGACCGGTCTCGGGACGGGAAGCGGGGTCCGCTCATCCCGCTTCGCGGCCGGGGCCGCCGTCTCCGTCTTTCGTTCCGAGAACTGGGCGGCAAGAAGCTTCGGGATCGACTCCGCATCGAGATGGCCCAAGTCGAGCAGGACGGAGCCCAGGAAGGGCTTCGGGGAGCTTGCGGACTGGATCCGGAGGGCGTCTTCCAGCTGGGGACCGGTCACCAGCCCCATCTCCACCGCCAATTGCCCGAATTGCTTCTGT